>NZ_JACJUV010000001.1:1180000-1480000 GCF_014218805.1 Teredinibacter franksiae
GCATTGGCGAAGTTATCGTTCATAGCCGACACTATGGCAAAAAAGCCGCCGAACAATGCTCCCGTAGTGAAGAGGTTAGGCAATAAATACACACCTCGGCGCCTTACCTGCTCTCCGTTCTCAGACACATCCTCAACGTGTTCATCCACAGGAAGCACCTCTGACACCTTCAGTGAAAGATTATCCTCTGGCGCCACTGGCTCCTGCGAAGCCGCGTCGTTTTCTGTTTTGTCACTGGTCATACTGCTACCGTCCGTCTCAAAATCTTGAAGCGTGATATTAAACCTGATTGGAGCAAGCGCCAAACTAAGACGCATAAAAAAAGCGCAGACTAAGCTGCGCTTTTCTTAATATACAAGGGCGATTAGTTTTTGCTCTTGTCGATAATCTTATTGGATTCGATCCACGGCATCATTCCCCGCAGCTTCTCGCCCACAGTTTCGATGGGATGAGCAGCGTTATTTCGACGCCATGCGGTCATCGATGGGTAGTTTGACTGGCCTTCAAGGATGAACTGCTTGGCGTATTCGCCACGCTGAATATCTTGCAATGCCTGGCGCATGGCTTTTCGGCTTTCCTCGTTAATAACGCGCGGGCCAGTCACGTACTCACCATACTCAGCGTTGTTAGAGATGGAGTAGTTCATGTTAGCAATGCCACCTTCGTACATTAAGTCTACAATCAATTTCAGTTCGTGCAGACATTCGAAGTACGCCATTTCAGGCGCATAGCCTGCTTCGGTGAGGGTTTCGAAACCCATTTTCACCAATTCTACCGCTCCACCACACAGAACAGCCTGCTCACCAAAGAGGTCCGTTTCAGTCTCGTCTTTAAATGTGGTCTCGATGATACCGGAACGACCACCACCCACACCAGAAGCATAAGACAGAGCAACGTCCAGAGCTTTACCAGAAGCATTCTGATGTATAGCCACCAAATCCGGAATACCGCCACCACGAACAAATTCAGAGCGTACGGTGTGACCAGGCGCTTTAGGCGCGATCATAATAACGTCAAGATCTTTCCGGGGAACGACTTGATTGTAGTGAATAGCAAAACCATGGGCGAAGGCTAGGGTTGCACCTTCTTTGATATTTGGCTCGATCTCTTCTTTATAAAGAACACTCTGGAACTCATCTGGAGTCAGGATCATTACAACGTCTGCAGCTGCAACAGCGGACGCAACATCACTTACTTTTAGGCCGTGAGCTTCAGCTTTTGCAATAGAAGATGAACCTGCACGCAGACCAACGGTAACATCTACACCGGAATCTTTCAGGTTGCACGCGTGGGCATGACCCTGGGAGCCGTAACCAATTACCGCGACTTTCTTGCTTTGGATAATAGAAAGATCACAATCCTTATCATAATAAACCTTCATGGTGTAAACCTCTTAGCATAGTTGGGGGGGGGAGCCTATCGACCCGAAAACGGTGTGCAGAATAGTAGATTACCTTCGTTACGTAAAATGATATATTTGCAACATATTATTGCAGATTACGAAATGCCGATGGATACCTCAAAGCTCAAATTGTTTATTGGACTAGCGAATGCTGAACACTTTAATCGAGCCGCCGAGCAATGCCACGTCAGCCCCTCCAAGCTTACCCGGGTAATTCAGCAGATGGAAAAGGAACTGGGTGTCCGCCTCTTCGACCGCGACAACCGCTCTGTATCGCTAACAAGTAAGGGGCAGGAGTTTTTGGAGCACAGCAGAGAGTTGGTTCGCCAGTGGGAGACAATCAAGGATACGATGAATTCCGGTTCAGGCTTGTTATCGGGCTCCATCAGCCTTTATTGCTCGGTAACCGCAAGCTATAGCTTCCTTTACGAGATAATGGAGGATTTTCGTGACCGCCACCCTCTGATCCAAATCAAACTGCATACCGGAGACTCGGCAGATGCAATGGGAAGGGTTATCGATGGCCACGAGGATATCGCGATTGCAGCAAAACCTCCGGTACTGCACTCTTCACTCAGTTTTAAAAAATTTGACACTTCACCGTTAGTATTTTACTGCTCGCAAGACAATCAGGAGCACGAACAAATATTTAAACGACAAAATGAAAGTGCGCTGAGCCACACCCCTATGATTGTATCGGAGAAAGGTTTAGCGCGAGAGCGCTTTGATCAATGGGCAAATTCAGAGGGGATAAAACCGAACATCTATGCTCAAGTGGCTGGAAATGAAGCCATCGTAAGCATGGTAAGCCTTGGATTTGGCGTTGGCTTAATCCCCCAGATTGTCTACGAAAATAGCCCTTTGAAAAACCGGGTTAAACCCATCCCCCTGCAGCCGAAACTTGTCCCATTTGAAGTGGGCGTATGCGTAAAGACCCGAGGACTTAAAAGCCCATTAGTAAAAGCACTGTGGGACAATATAGGTAAACGCTAGTCGGTCACAGAAAAGACAAAAATTTAGCTCCCCCATGCATCACCCACAATTTGGTCGTACTGTTCAGGGAAAAACTTTGATAAACCCCCTCCGGGATACAGGGTGATTTCGCCAATATAAGCCTGATCTCCAAACAGATACCAATCTACTCGAGCATACTCAAACGGCTCAGCAAGCTTTATCGACGTTTCGACCACCTGCTCTAACAAGCGAGGTTTTGGCGACGTTCGAATTTGTTCGTAACACGTGGAAAAAGGTAAAACATTCCAATTTAGATCGTACAAGGTTCTACTTTGGTCTTTAGCTCTACCGTAATCGACATGAATAAATGCGCATTTCCCTTTTACAATATGCACTTTATAGTCTTCAGGAATCTCGCCCGTCTCCGTTAACAGTAACTGCTCCACTAATATTTTTTTTTGTATTTTCGTGTACGCCCACTGGTAGCTGGAAAAGCCATAAACCCGGTAAAGCCACGAGTAACAAATATCTATGAGCTGCTTTTGGGTTATATCCTTTTTGTCTGGTACCACCAGGTTTGTCCCTGATCCGTGATTAGCCTTTATTACAAAACTATCAGGAAGGTCATGAAAGGGCACGTCCTCAGGGAAATCATAGACCCCTACTAAGGGTACAAGGTATTTGCAACCACCATCCCCCAGAACCCGAAGAATATAGTCGCGCACAGCAATTTTGTCTGAAACTAAAACAAATAATGGGTTTCGATCGAAGAGTTTCCTGTGCTGTATTCGCTCATTAAATGTCGCAGGGGCGTGAAATTGGGGAGCATACCCCAATTTTCGTTCAAACTTTCTGCGCAGGAGGTAATAGCCCGTAAGACGAGCAAAAACCGCTCTAAGGCTCCAGAGAACTGGAATGCTGCTATTTATAAGGTGTAATTTGAGCCGCTTAAGGATCTTCATAAAGTATGTGGAACACCAAGCAGCTCAATTACTGCGGTTTATAAGCTTAGAACTTTCTCACCGCGGCCAATACCCGACACGCCAGAGCGAACCACTTCCAGTATTGCCGCTTCACCAACGGCTTGGTAGAAGGCGTCTAGCTTGTCACTGGCGCCGGTTAACTGGATGGTATAAACCGACGCGGTAACGTCAATTATCTGTCCACGAAAAATGTCCACGCACCGCTTAACTTCTGCCCGCTGTGCTCCTGTTGCACGAACTTTGATCATCATCAGCTCGCGCTCTATGTGGGCACCTTCGGTTAAGTCCACGAGTTTTACAACATCCACCAAGCGATTGAGGTGTTTGGTTATCTGCTCAATTTTATGGTCATCACCAACGGTGGTTAAGGTTAGGCGCGACAGGGTCTCATCTTCTGTAGGCGCCACAGTGAGCGTTTCAATGTTGTAACCACGCTGAGAAAAAAGCCCCACTACGCGCGATAACGCCCCAGGTTCGTTTTCCATTAACAGTGAAATGATTCTTCTCATTATGTTCGCTCCGTTTTACTCAACCACATGTCACGCATGGTGCCATTCGGGGCCACCTGCATGGGATAAACATGTTCTTTTGGATCGACATAAATATCCATAAATACACATTTGTCTTTCATGGCGAAACATTCTTCCAGTTTCGATTTGAGCTCGGAACGCTTGGTTACACGCATACCTACGTGGCCGTAAGCCTCCATAAGTTTCACAAAATCAGGAAGTGAGTCTTCGTATAGGCTTTCGGAGTAACGGCTATCGTACTGCATATCTTGCCATTGCTTCACCATGCCTAAAGCCTGATTGTTGATACAGATGATTTTGATCGGCAGATGGTACTGAGTACAGGTAGACAATTCCTGGATACACATTTGAATACTGCCTTCGCCCGTAATGCACACAACGGTTTCATCGCGGTGTGCAAACTGCACGCCCATGGCAGCAGGCAAACCGAAGCCCATAGTGCCTAGACCGCCGGAATTAATCCAACGCCGGGGTTTATCAAATTGATAATACTGTGCACTGAACATTTGGTGCTGGCCAACATCTGAAGTCACGAATGCATCACCATTTGTAACTTCAAATACCGCCCGTACAACCTCTTGCGGCATCAGCATTTCTCCACTGGTGTCGTAACGAGGCGCGGTTAAAATGCCATAGCGGTTACGCCATTCCTCAATCTCCTTCCACCAGCCGTCGATGGCTTTGGCATCAGGGCGCTCGCTGGATCCTTTTATTAGCTCCAACATTTCATCGAGGACCGAATCCACAGGCCCAACAATCGGTACATCGGCCGTTACGGTTTTAGAAATAGACGCCGGATCAATATCGATATGTATAATTTTGGCGGATGGACAAAATTTGTTAGGCGTATTGGTCACACGATCATCAAATCGCGCGCCCACAGCAAGAATGACATCAGCATGATGCATGGCCGTGTTAGCCTCAACAGTACCGTGCATCCCCAGCATCCCCAAAAACTGTCGGTCAGTTCCCGGGTAGGCACCCAAACCCATCAGCGTATTGGTGATTGGGAGGTTCAGTATTTGCACAATTTCCGTTAACTGCTTAGAAGCATTACCTTGTACAACACCCCCACCGGCATACACCATAGGTCTGCGTGCCGAGAGCATGAGCTGTACCGCTTTTTTAATTTGCCCTGTATGCCCCTTCGTAGCTGGCGTATAAGACCGTAACTTAATCTTGTCTGGGTAGCTGTAATCAACCTTATCAACCGGGTTAGTAATATCCTTGGGGACATCGATAACAACAGGCCCTGGGCGACCTGTAGAAGCAATGTAAAAGGCTTTCTTAACGGTTTCTGCAATGTCTTTTTGATCTTTGACCAAAAAGCTGTGTTTCACAATCGGCCGAGAAACACCCACCATATCGGTCTCTTGGAAAGCATCCTCACCGATTTTATCGGACACGACCTGGCCCGAAATCACAACCATAGGAATGGAATCCATGTACGCTGTCGCGATTCCTGTAATCGCATTGGTAGCACCAGGGCCGGAGGTGACTAGCACAACACCGGTTTTTCCGGTAGACCGCGCGTAGCCATCAGCGGCGTGGGTAGCCGCTTGCTCGTGGCGCACGAGAATATGCTTCACCTCTTTCTGCCGAAAAATCGCGTCGTAAATATGTAATGCGGCACCACCTGGGTAGCCGAAAACGCATTCCACCCCTTCGTCGGCAAGGGATTTGATAAGAATGTCTCCACCGGAGAGCTTTTCCACTTTGTTATCCTCGTTGTTTAACGTTAATTACTGTATTCAACAGAGCTTGAATAACATTGTCTGCTGGCGAATCTTTATACATTAACAGGAAGCGCGATGACATATGGGTGACAAGCCTGTCACTCAGCGCGGAAGCCTGAAGCTAAATACTACCAAAAAACAGAAACACCATTATCCTAGCGAAGGGTTAGGTACTCCAAGAGCGAAATTCACCCTCTTTGATCGTATTCAAATTATGCGTTGTAAATCCGGTGCACTACTTTTGTTGGTAGTTGGATTGTACGTTACAGGTCACAACATTTTCAGCCTGTAACTCACCGGCAGGGAATTTAGGTATCACTCCCTCGCACTTCAGGATGGTCAGGCATGCGGTTGGCAAGCCTGTATAGGGGGGCACCGAGGTTGATCGATGTTCTACTGCCATCTGGCGAAGCGTTAATTGTCGCAACATGCTCCACAAAGTCAAGCCGGGATTCACCATTACTTGGGATGCAGCAAGCCAATGACCTATGCCCGGCGGCCGTGACGGCCTCATTTCAGTCTAAAGCAGCATTCAAATCGTGCAACATACACAAATGGCACAGATCTCATTATCAAGCATGAATATCGCCTAGGCCTTGCTAGCGCCGCCACCGGTAAACTAAACTCTTAAAACTAAGTAAAAAGTGCGATTCAACTGGATTCGACTATGAAACAAGCAACGTTTGCAGCAAGCTTACTGACAACTGCGATGAAACTCCGCAAATTATCGTTTGCAGTCATGATTTCAGCGGGTGTCTTCAGCACAGCCTCCTTTGCCGAGGACTACTATCGCTGGAAAGGGCCGGATGGTGTTGTACATTACGGCTCACATCCCCCAACAGGTGTCGAAGCGATAAAAATCAAAACCTATGGCGGGAAGAGTACACCTCCGGAGACCTATGGTGGTCAATCCAATGCTCAAGCCGATGAGCAAACCCCTGCAGAAGAAGAGGTCGACCTCCCCCCGGAGGAGGTTGAACGTAGACGTAAGGTAGCGGTAAAGCAGAAACAAATGTGTGAAGACGAACGCAAGCGCTTGGGAACCCTCAATCGCCCTGGCCGCATACGCATGAAACAGCCTGATGGATCAGTTCGGTATATGACACAAGAGGAAGTTCAACAGGAAATCGCCACGACTCAAAAAGTCATTTCAGATAGCTGTAAATAACCTTCCCGCTTGCGTACAAAGCATGAGCGAATAAACCCCTATATCTCTGGTGTTTATTCGCTTTACCTAATCAAATACCACTCTATCTCCGGCCAGCCGCGTTTCAATTGTAGACCCTGGCGGATATTTTCCAGCCAATACTTCCTGCGCCAGCGGGTTTTCAATAAGGTTTTGTATCGCTCGTTTTAATGGCCTAGCCCCGTACACGGGGTCAAATCCGGCCTCAGATATTCGATCAACCACCTCGTCGGCAATATTAATCTTCAAGTCACGATCCTCTAAGCGTTTACGTAGAATGCTCAGCTGAATATTGGCAATGCCACGTATTTGCTTCTTCGCCAGCGGATGAAACACCACAGACTCGTCGATGCGATTCACGAATTCTGGACGGAAATGCCCCACCACCACCTCCATAACGGCCTCTTTCATCGCCTGATACTTATGCTCATTCTGACCTTCATCCTCCTGCTGGGAACCGTCGAAATTGAGACTATCGTAGGCTTTATTTTCGGCGATTTCTTGAATGGAGGTAGAGCCAAGGTTCGATGTCATCACCACTACCGTATTACGGAAATCTACGGTACGCCCTTGACCGTCGGTTAAACGACCATCCTCTAGCACCTGCAACAAAATATTAAACACGTCTGGGTGAGCTTTTTCGACTTCGTCAAGCAGTAGCAATGCATAGGGTTTTCGCCTGACAGCTTCAGTGAGATATCCACCCTCTTCGTAGCCAACATAACCTGGAGGTGCACCAATCAATCGTGCGACAGAATGCTTTTCCATAAATTCTGACATGTCGATTCGCACCATCGCGTCCTGACTGTCGAACAAGTATTCCGCCAAAGCCTTACACAGCTCGGTTTTACCAACACCGGTTGGCCCAAGAAACAAGAAGGAACCATTTGGTCTATTGGGGTCGGATAAACCTGCGCGCGCGCGGCGCACCGCGTTGGACACAGCCACTACCGCCTCTTCTTGACCAATTACGCGCTTGTGCAACGCTTGCTCCATGTGGAGTAATTTATCACGCTCACCTTCGAGCATTTTCGAAACCGGTATGCCCGTCCACTTAGACACAACTTCGGCAATTTCTTCATCGGTAACTTTATTCCGCAGAAGTTTCATCTCATGCATTTCAGCCTGACTGGCCATATCCAGCTGCTTTTCCAGCTCAGGGATAATGCCGTATTGCAACTCAGACATCCGCCCGAGATCGCTAGCTCGGCGCGCAGCGTCCAAATCCAGACGAGCTTGTTCTAAGTTGCTTTTAATTTCTTGAGAACCTTGCAGTGCAGCTTTTTCGGCCCGCCAAATTTCGTCGAGATCGGCATAGGCCCGATCAACTTTATTAATTTGCTCCTCAAGTGTTTTCAGGCGCGCGAGGGCGGCAGCATCATCGTCTTTTTTGATGGCCTCGCGCTCAATTTTTAGTTGGATCAAGCGACGCTCAAGCCGATCCATTTGCTCTGGCTTTGAATCTATTTCCATGCGGATACGGCTACCAGCTTCATCAATTAAATCGATGGCTTTATCAGGCAATTGCCGGTCGGTGATGTAGCGCTGCGATAATTTGGCCGCGGCAATGATGGCGGAGTCGGATATATCGACTCCGTGGTGAAGCTCATAACGCTCCTTTAAACCACGTAATATTGCAATGGTATCTTCTTCATTGGGCTCTTCAACCAAGACTTTTTGAAAACGCCGCTCCAAGGCCGCATCCTTTTCAATGTACTTCCGGTATTCATCCAGAGTAGTAGCACCCACGCAATGCAACTCTCCTCTCGCCAGGGCTGGTTTGAGCATATTACCTGCATCCAGAGCGCCTTCAGCTTTACCCGCGCCGACCATGGTATGCAGCTCATCAATAAATAAAATAATGCGGCCTTCCTGCTTACCCAGCTCATTTAATAGCGCCTTTAATCGCTCTTCGAAATCACCTCGGAATTTTGCCCCGGCTAATAACGAACCTAAGTCCAACGACAGCAGCCGCTTATGCTTCAAGCCTTCTGGTACTTCTCCATTCACAATACGCTGCGCCAAACCTTCAACAATAGCGGTTTTACCCACGCCAGGCTCGCCAATGAGCACAGGGTTATTTTTAGTTCTGCGCTGTAAAACTTGTATGGTGCGACGAATTTCATCATCACGCCCAATTACGGGATCGAGTTTGCCAGCCTCGGCTCGCGAGGTTAAATCGACAGTATATTTTTCCAGTGCCTGGCGGTTGCCCTCGGCTTCTGGCTCGTCAACGGTTTCACCGCCACGCACTTTATCAACAGCCGACTGCAAGCGATCAGCCGCTCCAAATTGAGCTAATAACTTACCCAGCGATGATCGACTGTCCTTCATTGCTGACAATAAAAAGCTTTCGCTGGATATGAATTTATCTCCAGCTTGCTGAGCATGCTTATCAGCCAAATTGAGTAATCGCCCTAACTCTGGCGACATACTGACATCCCCAGTGGGGTTCTGAATTTTTGCGAGGGCCTCCAACGCCTTTGTAAGCGCGTTACGCAGGCCAACCACATCAAAACCGGCTGATGCCAGTAACGGCCGCACCGCGCCGCCCTGTTGATCGAGCATTGCCTGCAACAGGTGCACAGGGTCTATTTGATTGTGGTCACGACCAACGGCCAGGGATTGCGCATCGGACAATCCAATTTGTAACTGATTAGTTAAACGATCAATACGCATAGCAAACGTCTCTCTTTCACTATTGGGGTGTCGCCGATATGAATACACTGTGTATGAAGTGGGGGCTTTGCAACTAAACTCAAGCCACACTCAACGCTGGTAAAATATGAGTTAGATTGACCTCTCTCATTTCTCATGCCCGGATAAAGGTCTAGTATGAGCAAATTGGCGTACACAACGTTGGTAGTATGAATCAAAGGAGATTCTATGGACGGCGAGCGCGAGCACTACTTGTCTGCACTTTTTGAACCGACGTCTGTTGCCGTTTTTGGTGTGAGCGATCGCGAAGATACCCTGGCCAGTGTCGTTTACCACAATCTCATCAATGGCGGCTTCGATAAACCCGTCATCCCAATCAACCCCAAACATGAAAGCATTAAAGGCAAACCCTGCTTTGGCGATCTCGCTGCGGCAGCCATTCCCATTCAGCTCGCTATTATTGCCACTCCCTCCCACACCATTCCCAGTATTCTCGAACAATGCGGTGATTACGGTATTAAATCCGTATTAATGCTTTCTGCAGGGTTTAGCGAAATGGGGCCCGAGGGCGAGGAACTGGAACGGGCTGTGCGCGAAATAGCCAAGCGTCACCAAATTCGTTTTCTTGGCCCCAACAGCTTAGGTGTTATTCGCCCCTCTTATAATTTTACGGCCGCTTTTACCGACGGAGAGGTTTCCAAAGGCAATATTGCCGTCATCTCCCAGTCTGGAGCCGTTTGTACCGCTACCCTAGACTGGGCCGCCAAACAGGGAAAAGGCATTGGCTTTTCGGTGGTTATTTCCAGCGGCATGTCACTGGATGTCGATTTTGGTGAGATTCTCGATTACCTAATTACTGACCCGAAAACCCACAGCATTCTGCTGTACGTGGAAGGCATTCGCGACGCGCGCGCCTTTATGACGGGCCTGCGCGCCGCAGCCAGGGTAAAACCCGTGATTGTGGTGAAAGCCGGCCGCCATCAAGCCAGCATGGAAGCTACCCAATCTCACACCGGCGCTCGCATGGGAGACGACGACGTATTCGACGCCGCTATCCGACGCGCGGGCGTTGTTCGCGGCATGCATTTGGGCGACTTTTTTACGGCTGCTGCGGTACTTTCACAGGGGTTGCGTGTAAAGGGCGGCGATAAGCTAGCCTTTGTGACAAACGCGGGCGGGCCTGCCGCCATGGCCTGTGATGTGGCTTGTGACCTGAATATTCCGCTGGCAAATCTCAGTACAAACACCATGCAGAAATTAAACGAGGTACTGCCTCCGATGTGGTCTCACGGCAACCCTGTAGACATTCTTGGCAATGCCGACGCCGACCGCTACGAGGAAGCCACCAAGTTGGTACTTGACGACCCTGAAACCAGCGGCGTCATTGTGATTTTAACACCGCAGGCGGTCACCAATCCGTCTAAAGTGGCCGAACGAATTGCCGAACTGGGACGCAAAAATAAACGTAAACCCATCCTCACCTGCTGGATGGGGGAAAAACTCGTGCAGCCTGGGCGAGACATTCTTAACGATGCCGCCATACCCAGCTTTCGACTACCGGAAACCGCTGTGCAGGGGTTTTCATACCTCACCGATTTTTATCGTAATCAGCAACTTCTCCTACAAACACCCGGCCCGCTATTCCATGAAAACAAGCCCGATATGGAAGGTGCTAATTTCATCATCGAAAATGCCCTTGGCAACAAGCGGACGGTGCTGACAGAAGCTGAATCTAAGGCTGTGTTAGCGGCCTTTCACATTCAGGTTGCACCAACTATGCTTGCCACAACACCCATGGATGCTGTAATTGCAGCGAAAAACATGGGGTTTCCAGTGGTAATGAAAATCCTCTCGCAGGATATTTGCCACAAATCAGATTTCGGCGGTGTACGCTTGAATATAACCAGTGTTGCAGCCGTGCACGCTATTTTTGACGAACTGATTGATGTAGCAAAAAAACACTGCCCCGAGGCCAACATTCAAGGCGTAGCCGTGGAACCTATGATCCACTCCCAATCCGGGCGTGAGCTGAGCGTGGGCATTTCCCAAGACCCCATATTTGGCCCCGTAATTACCTTTGGGGGAGGCGGCAACACCATAGAGCTATTGGCCGACAGAGCCGTAGCCCTGCCACCATTGAACCGACTACTGGCCAGAGACTTAATTTCCCGGTCCCGGGCCGCGCGACTACTGGAGACATTTAGGGGTATGCCCGCAGCCAATGTGCAGGCCGTTGAAGATGTGCTCCTCAGTATTTCAGAAATTGCCTGCGAAATTCCACAAATCCGCGAGCTCGAAGTCAACCCACTAATTACCGACAGTGAAGCCGCTATCGCGGTGGATGCACGCATCGTGCTGCAAAATTACCGCACAACCGCACATAGCTATTCGCATACGGCAATACACCCCTACCCCAGCCACCTGACCAAGGACGTTTTACTGGCCGGGGTGCACCCTTGTACTATCCGCCCCATCCGCCCGGAAGACGCCGAAATTGAGAGTGATTTTGTTGAAGGACTATCGGAAATGGCCAAGCATTACCGGTTCATGAACACTTTTCGCAAATTGCCTCCCGATATGCTCGCTCGCCTAACCCAGATCGACTACGACCGTGAAATGGCATTAATTGCGGTTGTTACAGAGCGCGGGCAAGACATCCAAATTGGTGTGGCTCGCTATGTTATGGGCATAGACGGAGAAAGCTGCGAATTCGCCATCGCCATTGCCGACCAGTGGCAGGGCAAGGGACTTGCCCAGCATTTCATGAATGAATTAATGAGCTACGCCCGATATCAAGGGCTAAGAGTCATGGAGGGAGAAGTCTTATCTGACAACCAAAAAATGCTGAAGCTAGCGAAAAACCTTGGGTTCAGCATTAAACGTTACCCAGATGATACCACCTTAGTTAAAATTACACGGTCGCTGGCGCTAGATTAAACTAGGCGCTTATTCTTTCCAGATCAACGTAGTAAAGCGACCGGTTCGGCCGTCTCGCCTGTAGGAATAGAACCGGCTCTGATCACTGTACGTACAAAGGTCTCCGCCAAACACCTGACTAACGCCCAAACTTTCGAGTTCAAGCCTCGCTAAACGGAATAAGTCGGCGTGCAGCTTTGCGCCACTGTCCAGCGCACGGCGGTTTTCACCCACTACCGGGTCTACCAGACGGAAAGCGCTATCCACCATAGAAGCATACCCTCGGGCTCGGCCCGCTTCACCAAACGCCCGATAAACGTCGACCCCGACCACAAAATGTAGCGCTGAAATGGCGGGCCCTAAATAAGCCATGATGCGGTGCGGCCGTGATCGAAAAGCTAACAAGGCGGCCGGCAGTATGCCATTGGCGAGGCCACGCCAGCCTGCATGCACGGCAGCGATTTCACTTCCATCCTCCGCGCAAAAAAGAACCGGCAGGCAATCCGCAGTCATAACAGCGCAAACCTGCCCCGACTCCCGCGTAAAAACACCGTCGGCGTTGGGTGGCATTTTTGTCGAGAGTCGCATGCTCGGGCGAGGTTGAATGACACGGGTACTGTGAGTCTGATTAAGCCACATGGGCTCGGAAGGCAGATGGCTAAGCAGTTTGCGACGGTTGACTTCGACAGCCTTTACATCGTCACCCACATGCAGGCCAAGGTTGTTGCTATCGAAAGCGCCATCGCTCACGCCCCCATGGCGCGTGGTAACAAAAGCATTGACGCCCGAAGGTAGGGGCCACGTGGGCCGGAGAATGGAGTTCCCCTGTTCAGTCAGCACTTCCATGCCTATATCTCCGCTATATGGTTTTCAGCAAGCTTAGCAAGCCAGACATATCTTCTGGGAGTCGTACCTGCCATTCACAATATTCACTTGAGTCAGGGTGGAGAAGGCCAAGCTTGAACGCATGCAACGCCTGCCGGTTGAATTGTGCCAGATGCTCCAATTGGGGCTCAGCCCTAAGCAGCTTGGCGGGAAGCCTTCGTCCATAAGTTTGATCTCCTACCAGCGGGAATCCTAGATGTGCCATATGGACTCTAATTTGATGTGTGCGGCCCGTTTGTAATTGCAATTCGAGGTGCGTAAACCCAGGATACTGGCGAATGGGCCGGTAGTGCGTTACGGCCTCCTTGCCCCCGTATTTCACTACGGCCATGCGAGTACGAGCTGACGGATGGCGACCGATAGCCGCTTCCACAATCCCCGATTGACGGACTTCGCCAACGACAATAGCCTGATAGCTGCGCTTAACTGTTCGTGCCTGTAGCTGGTTCACCAAGTGCAGCTGTGCCGCATCGGTTTTAGCGACAACCATAAGCCCAGTAGTATCTTTATCCAAACGGTGCACAATACCTGCGCGCGGGACATTAACCTGCTCGGCCCGATGGTACAACAGACCGTTCAGCAGTGTGCCCGAGTAATTGCCAGCAGCGGGATGTACCACAAGGCCTGCGGGCTTGTTAATCACAAGAATGCTGTCATCCTCATGAACAATCGACAGTTCAATAGGCTCTGGTAGCCAATCCCCACGGGGCTCCTCTCGCGCACGCAGCTCAACCCGCTCACCTCCGCTGACCCTGCTCTTGGGTTTTACTTGGGCTCCGTCCAAAGTAAGAGCACCGTCTTTAATCCACTGCTGAAATCGCGAACGTGAGTATTGAGGGAACATTTCGGCTACCAGCTGATCCAACCTTTGGCCGGCTTTTTCAACCGGAACCGTAAAAGTATGGTCAATGGCTTCGCCGGAGCTGCTTGCTGAGAGTGGAGTGTCTTCCAATGTGAACATATTTTCAGGGGGCATTTGTATTTAAACCTAGTGCTGGATTACACTGTCGGCCCTCTCAAGAGACGCCACTATAGTATTCAGCGCTTATTGTAGAGACGATTCTTTGTGAGCCCGTGCTCTGCTACAGGTTTCGATTCTAGCTCTAATCGAAACCAAAAAAGAAACACAGAACAATATTACACAGACATTGCCACAATGGCCTTATAAAGCAATTAGCCAAGATTTGAAATGACTAAACACCTAAATGTTTACCCAGCAATAATTGCTGCCTTTTTTATTTTCCTGAGCGGCTGCTCAAGCAAAGATTCTAAACTGGAACAAACCGGCGAACAAATGACCTATGAGGTCGCGCAAAAATATTTGCGTACGTCCAGCTGGGACGCAGCGACCGAAACCCTGGAGCTGCTGGAAGAAAACTACCCGTTTGGCACCTACGCCGAACAGGCTCAGCTCGAACTAATATACGCCTACTACCGAGCCGATGAATACGACGCCGCCGTCGCCTCGGCGGACCGCTTTATCCGTTTGCACCCGCAACATCGCAACGTAGACTATGCCTACTATATGCGCGGTGTATCTGCATTCCAAAACGATACATCTTTTTACGCCATAATGCCTACCGATATTACCAAGCGCGATGCCGGTACAGCACGAGAATCTTTCGACTACTTTACCCAGCTACTCGAACGCTACCCTCAAAGCCAGTACGCTTTGGACGCGCAAAAACGCATGACCTACCTGCGTAATATGCTCGCTCGTTACGAAATTCATGTGGCTAACTATTACTTTAAGCGCGGCGCTTACATTGCTGCCGCCAACCGTGGCCGATATGTGGTGGAGCACTTGCACCAAACACCAGCCGTACCCGACGCTCTCGCTGTAATGGCGCAGGCCTACCATATGCTGGGTATGCAAGACCTTTCTGAAAGTGCAGCCAAGGTACTTATTGCCAACTACCCGGATCACCCAACGCTGAAAAAAGGCGAGTTTAATTATCGCTTTGGCCGCGACCAGAAAACCTCTTGGGTTACCTACATCACCCTGGGCTTGTTTAAAAAACAACCCCACATCAATTTCGATACGCGTGAACAGTACAACTCGTTTTACCAGGAACAGACAGATCCACAGCCACCGCAGTAAAGAGGCGGGGGTTCAGCACTAATCGCCGATTTTCCACCCATTAGTAATGGGATATCGGCGATCTCGACCAAAGGCCCTGGCGCTGATACGAATACCAACAGGCGCCTGACGACGCTTGTATTCATTTACATCAACTAAACGAATCACCCTTTTTACCGCCTGTGCGTCAAAGCCCTGCTGAATAATGGCTTGCGCGCTGAAGTCCTGCTCGATATAAAGCTCCAGAATCTGATCGAGAATTTCGTACGGCGGTAACGAGTCCTCATCTTTCTGGTCAGGCGCTAACTCGGCCGAAGGTGGACGGGTGATAACCGTTTCAGGAATAACCTCAGACAAGGTGTTACGGTAGCGCGCCAATGCGAATACAGCTGTTTTAGGTACATCTTTCAATACATCCAAGCCACCCGCCATATCGCCGTATAAAGTGGCATAACCCACAGCCATTTCACTCTTGTTACCTGTGGTTAATACTAAATAACCAAGCTTGTTCGAAATGGCCATCAACAACACTCCCCGGCTACGGGCCTGAAGATTCTCCTCCGTCGTATCACGCGCGGTATTGGCAAGCGCACCCGCCAATTGGCTCATAAAGGCCTCGTATATGGGCTCAATACTGATGCTCTGGTAGGCCACGCAAAGGCGCTTAGCCTCCTCTTCAGCATCATTTTTACTCATGTCAGAGGTATAGCGGAAAGGCATCATCACGGCGTTTACTTTTTCCGGGCCCAGAGCATCCACAGCAATCGCTAGGGTTAATGCCGAATCGATCCCCCCGGACAAACCCAACACAACGCCCTTAAAACCGTTTTTATTCACATAATCTTTTACCCCCAGCACCAGTGCTTGGTAAATAATTGCGAGGGGTTCAGTTTGTTTTTTCGGGGACGGTGTAAGAGCGCTAATTTGAGAAGATGCCTTATCGAAGGCTAATACGGCGAGGCTTTCTTCAAAAAAACCAGCGGCGGGAATGATACTACCCTGTTTATTCGCAGCAAATGATCCGCCATCAAAGATGAGTTCATCCTGCCCACCCACTTGATTTACATACAAAACCGGCGCTTCAATGTCTTTTGCACGCATGGCCACCAGCGTTTCCCGCTCGACTTGCTTACATTGATGGTAAGGCGATGCGTTCAGATTCAACAAAATATCGGCGCCACAGGAGTGGGCCTGTGCAATAGGGCTGCCATCCCAAATATCTTCGCATATGGAGAGTGCAACACTCACCCCCTCACAGGTAAAAACGCAACTGCCCGCACCTTCAGTAAAATATCGCTTTTCGTCAAATACCTGATAATTTGGCAAGCACTGTTTTGCGTATTCAAATACAACTTCACCGTCGCGAATAACACCCGCCATATTAAATAACTTATCGTCCACCTTCTTGGGATACCCGATAACCACAGCACAGGGGTAATTCTTTGTACACAACTCCTTTAGCGCGCGAGACACCCGGATATCACAACTAGGGCGCAGAAGTAGGTCTTCCGGCGGATACCCTGTAAGCGCCAGTTCTGGGAAGACAATAATGTCCGCATCAAATTGACGCAACGCCAGCTCTACGTAATAGCAAATTTTTTCGAGATTGCCATCAATGTCACCAACATGTGGATTGATCTGAGCCATTGCAATTTTTAAGGTAGACATATAGTTTCTGCTACTCCAATAGCGAAATATAAAAGCGGCGCACATTTTCGGTGATTAACCACTAAAGCGCAAAGGTGCACGGCACCCACCGCGCATAAAAAGGACGAAATCTTGGCCGACGACAACTCTAAAAGCTCCACCCATAACAAGCCCCCCCATAATCCTCGGGTTTTGAGGGTTTATTTATACTATCGATTGGTGCTCGGATGCCTATTGTGGGTAACCTTCACATTCAGTGGTCCCCACGAAATTTTAGGAAAACTGGCCCCAAAGCTATTTGAGTGGACTTCCCTAGGCTATGTATTTGCCTGCGTGCTGAACATTCTAATGTTCAGTGCCAAAGATCTTGCATACTCGACCAAGCGCATCGGCGCCATGCTGATAATAGACCTTGCCGCGCTAGTGCTGATGATTCACGCCAGCGACGGCTTGAATAGCAGCCTAAGCTATCTGCTACTGATTAACGTGGCCATGGCCAGTATATTTGTCCGCGGCCAATTGGCCTTCGCTTTTGCTGCACTAACCAGCCTTATCACTATCGCTGAGGCGCTGTATCTACCAAGCGTGTCCAAAAGCGGGCTCTCCAGCGAGCTATTTTCGGCTGGCACTCTGGGCATACTGGTTTTCCTTACCGCTATAAGCTTTCACTACCTTACCAATAAAATTCGCCAGAGCGATATCGAGGCCGCCGCACAAGCCGAATACGCCAAGCATTTACAACGACTGGCACAACATATTGTGACGCGTATGCGAACCGGCGTTATTGTGGTTGATGAAGACGAACACATTGAGCTCATTAACCAGTCTGCGCTTCAGCTAATGGATCTCCCAGAAGCGAACTATTCTGGCTCGTTACTATCGTCACTGGCAAATTTTGGCAACTTGATTGAAGTGTGGAAACTAGAGCCCGAAAAATCAGCGCCACGCCAGCATACGCTGAGAGTGGGGCAAGATGTTCGCGTCAGCTTCGCCATCCTCGATACCGGCGAAGCCAAACGTACGATTCTGTACATGGAGGATTTCCGCACACTTGCACAACAATTACAGCAACTCAAGCTTGCTTCCCTGGGCCGGCTCACCGCAAGTATTGCTCACGAAGTCCGCAATCCCCTAGGAGCTATCTCCCACGCGGCACAGTTATTGAGTGAAGCCGATTACATTAATAAAGCGGATACCCGCCTCATCGAAATAATTTTGCAGCATTCCGACAGGGTAAATCAAATTATTGAGAACACTCTCACCATTTCACGCCGAAAAGAGCCCTCCCCGCAAACCCTCGAATTAGCCGAGTGGCTACCTAAATTCATCAACGAATACCAAGCTGTGAAGAAAGCCACCATTGCCTTCTCCATCGGCTCGGCCACAGCAACGGCTAAATTCGATCCTGTGCACCTATCCCAGGTTATCACTAACCTTTGCGATAACGGCATTCGTTTCAGCAAGGAAAGCACCGGTCGCGCACAGGTGACAATCCATGCTGGAATCAGCGAAAATGACGACACCGCCTTTATTGAAATTATTGACGACGGTCCTGGTGTTGATGCGGAAACGCTAGAGCAGATATTTGACCCCTTTTACACCACCGACGAAAAAGGTTCAGGTTTGGGCTTGTACATTTCCAGAGAGCTGTGTGAAATCAACCAAGCGAGCTTGTACTTTAAGCGAACAACTGACAATAAAAGCTGTTTTCGGATAGACAGCACTCACCACCAGAGAATGATCTAATGCCCAATATGCGCGCCCTAATCATTGACGACGAACCGGATATTCGTGAGCTACTGGAAATCACACTCTCCAGAATGGCACTGGATGTGGATAGCGCCGCAAATATTCGCGAAGCAAAAAACTACTTGGATTCTTGCAGCTATGACATATGCCTTACCGATATGAAGCTGCCGGACGGTGACGGACTGGATTTGGTTCGGCATATTCAAAAGAGTCAAAGTGCTCTCCCGGTAGCCGTAATCACGGCCCACGGCAACATGGACATTGCCATCGAAGCCATGAAAGCTGGCGCCTTTGATTTTGTCAGTAAACCGATCAATCTACCCTCCCTGCGTGAACTGGTAAGCTCCGCCTTATCCGCAAGTAAACTGCCAGAAACCAGTAAAAGCAGCGCAAAAATCATGGGTAGCTCGCCGCTTATTATTAAACTGAAAAAAACGATTCAGAAGGTGGCCCGCTCACAGGCACCGATTTATATCAGTGGCGAATCCGGCAGCGGTAAAGAACTGGTGGCACGCTCAATACACGAACTTGGTCCTCGAGCCAGTGCGCCATTTGTAGCCGTAAACTGCGGCGCAATCCCAAAAGAGCTAATGGAAAGTGAGTTTTTCGGCCATAAAAAAGGTACTTTTACCGGTGCAGGTCAGGATAAGCTAGGCCTGTTCCAAGCCGCGGAAGGCGGCACTTTGTTTTTGGATGAGGTCGCCGACTTGCCCTTAGATATGCAAGTAAAACTGCTGAGGGCCATCCAAGAAAAAGCTGTTCGCCCCATAGGAGCCCCCACCGAAGTCGCAACTAACGTGAGGATTTTGAGCGCAACCCATAAAAACCTCGAAAAGCTCGTGAACCAGGGAGACTTTCGCCAAGATCTATTTTACCGTCTAAACGTTATCCAAATGAATGTTCCTGCGCTTCGCGACCGCAAAGAAGATATTCCGGAGCTGATCAACACACTGCTTACCCGCATCGCAACCGCCTGTGACCTAGAGAAACCACGCATTCACCCAAATGCGCAGCAACGGCTAATTGAGTACCCCTACCCCGGCAATATTCGTGAACTGGAAAATATTCTCGAACGCGCTTTCACGCTCTGTGATGAGGATGAAATTACCGATCTCGATCTACAACTGGAACACAGCGCGGAACCTGAGCCTAAAAATGAAAATGTTAGAACAGCAGGGCACTTTCACGCCAGCCAGAATCACGCATCCATCGACGATTACCTAGCAGAAGTAGAAAAAGAAATTATCTGTGAAACGCTGGAGAAAACCCGCTGGAACAAAACCATGGCGGCCAAAAAACTGGGAGTAAGTTTCCGCTCATTGCGCTATCGACTGGCAAAACTAGGCTTGGATGACAGCGATGACTAGCGCATTACTGCAGACTTAACCGCCAAGGTCTTACTTTTTACACAAGCGATTTCCTACAGTCAAATGACGTCCCAGTGGTTACCCTGTGCTCTACAGAAATCACACAGGGACGGCTAACATGTACAATAGCATTCAGGCACAGAAGCTCCGCCGCCGGGAACTCGGCGTGAGCCTGCTGGATTTGTTAATCGCAACCAGCTTATTTTTCATTCTTACCGCCATAGCCGTGCCCTCTTTTTCGCACCTTTTAAAAAAAAATCAGCAAAAAGAAACACTGTATTCCATCAAGCAGTTGTTGAATTATGGTCGCCAAGAAGCCGTCGATAGGCGAGAAACCGTTGTCGTTTGCTCCAGCGCCGATGAAATGAGCTGCAGCTCGGACTGGGAGCACCCCTTTATTGTTTTTGTCGATAAAAACCGCAATAACAGGCTCGACGAAGACGAGACCTTGCTGCGCAGCTTAGATTTACTCCAACCATTGCAGTCGCTGAGTTGGAGATCCTCGCTAAACAAACCGTTTGTACATTTCGACGAGAATGGTAGCACTCGCTACCAGAGCGGAAGGATCTACTACTGTGATCTAAGCAGCGATACAAACAATTACAAAGCTCAGCTAATAGTGTACAGGACAGGCCGAGTGCGAATTGCACCGGAAGCGGAACTGAGGAACCGCTGTGGCTAATTAGCGCCAGCAATAATCAATAATAACCGGATCAGTTTCATCCTGAACACCTTTTTTCCCCGTGTGGTCCAACGTTAGCGTTGGGCACTTTTCATCTAAATTTATAGCGGTAGCGGCTAGTACAAAGGAAACACAAAGTGTTCCAGTAGGGGTGCAACTATCCGGTGTGGCGGATAGGCTACCCTGATAGTGGCCCTCCTGACTTAAATCATTAGCCATACCCAAACCGCAACTCGCCCCAACACAACTTTCTTCATGAATTTTGTCGGCATAGGATGAATACTGGGTAAAAAAGCGTTCCTGTCGGGAAGCGAGTTCCATTAGATAGGCTTTAGCTTCAGCTCTGCGCCCTCGATCAACTTGCTCTTTATAAGAGGGTATTGCAATTACAGAAATAATTGCAATAACTACAAGAACAATTAAAAGCTCAATCAAAGAAAAACCGCTGCTTAAACGTTTCACCTTCCTGCCTCTCATTACTTACGTATTGACCAAGCTGACCTACGCGTGGGTCGCTTATGCTCAAACTGGCCTTCTATACTTCTTATACTTGCATTGGAATCCGAAATAATAATGCGATCACCAAGGATAACCAGACCTCCCGGCAGCGCTCCAATTGGGATGCTCGCCACGTTACTACCGAGAGATGAAAACACCTCAAATGGGGGCCTAGCACCCGTGAACATGTTCACGGCTATCAGGTTTCCTGTGCCCGCCTGATTACACACCCCACTTACCGGAATCGTCGTGACAAACAATACCAAATTCCCAGCCACGGAAGGGTCGATTACTACCCGTTCCCGAGATTCAGCCATGTTTAGATACCAACCAAAGTTGGTATCTACCAACTCTTCCGTACTGGCTACAAAATCAACCGCATTAGTGGAAACCGTTCGCTGGCCTGCGGCCAAATCCGTGAGCGTTTGCGCGGTCAGGTCAGCAGGCCTTAACTCGCCAAAATTTGAGCCGGCATCCCATACACCGTAAAAGGCTTGCTGAGTAGTATCGGTTAAATCTGTCGATGACAAATAACGCCCCGTTCCAAACAACACCATCAGATTTGGTTTAGTGCTAGAGCCGTTTTCGCTCTCATGAGCAACCACTTTGGGTTTTAGCGTAATCGGCTGTCTATCCGACGGGGCACAATAGCCGCCTTCAGGGTTCGCGCCCAAACAAGCACTAAACAGTGGCGCGCCGTTATCGGAATCATCTCTATGGGCAACCACCGGTTCAATATATTGATTGTTGTTATCGTACGCGGTGAAATCAAAGGCCCACATATTGCCATGAAGGTCCCCGGCGTAAACGCGATCTAACTTTGAGTCACCATTCAAATCCAACAGCGTTGGAGAAGATAAACCATTACAGTCGCTACCCGCATTTTCACAACCGCCGCCGCTTACATTTCCTAAATCACCCCCAAGCGGGCCAATTTTTTGATAGGCTGAGCCGTTTGGCCCAGCCCCGTCGAGGTAAAGCACATAGAGGTATGCCTCGCCATCGGTGGAATTGTTATAGCCATTACCGAAAATTGCCACCCATTCACCATCGTTTAATTTCGCGATACGTGGGCGACTATAGGTGTAACCCAGAGTTTCATCAGAAAATTCCGATACAACAACCGAAGAAGCAAGGGCGGATTCCGTTGTTAACGAAGCTGGGTCGGTAATATCGAGAACATAAATAGACTTGCCCCCACCAGCCAAACCACCAACAAGGTAGGTTTTCCAGCCATTGATATACACATCCGCGGATGTTGGGGTCGCATCAACATAGGGTAAATGGGTGTAGTTTTCGCTCGCCAGATGATGCAGGCCTGCATCGACATCAGTAGAAAACACTGCACTGGGAATATAAGAAAACACTTCCACACCGGTATCCGCGTTGAACGCGTGAAGCATGCCATCGTTGGCACCCACATAAACAATTGGCGTACGCTCGGCGTTGTCGGTAACGTAAGAAAAATAGGGTGCTGCAGAACTTTCAATATGGTTCGGGTAGGGCTGAGAAGGCTGTCCTACAAACTGTGGGCTGGAATGGACAATATCGCCCAACAAACTTTCCCGCTGACGAAAACTGCGCTCGGCGTTCAGCGTGCCGTCACCATCTCCGCGCAGGTGTTCAACAACATCCTGTACGTAGGCCTGTTTTTCACCATCGGCCAAAGGCCCGCCTATGAGCAAGTCCGCCATTTGCGCGATAGAGAGGTCACCATCAGCAAGATTGAGGCTTGCATAATTACTGGGCGCAACGAAGGGAACACCAGTCAAACCGTTGTAGGTAATAATTTTTCTGGAACTATTCTCAACCAATATATCCAGTTGATCACTTGCCTCCCACAGCAATGTCTCTACATCACCAGTGGAATAATCAAAAGCAAATAGCTCCCCGTCCCAATGGGTGGAGTTGAATTTGCCCTGATAAAGCGTTGAACCCTCGGCAATACTGGTAGAGTTAAAGCCGACCGCAGCACCGGTGCCCTCTGCCGCCTGTTTAATGGTATCAATCACAGACTGCAGCGATGCCTGCAGGCTAGTAATATCCATGGCACTTAAGTATTCCCCGCGACCGTTATAAGCAGCGTGAATCAGATCATCCAATGTCTCGGGAGTATTATTCGAAATCGAAGTAGGCCAGCCCTGCCCTTCTGACCACTCCTCTGGAGGACCAGAAATATTGCCAACAATACCAAATGACAGCGTATGAGTAGTCATATGCTGTCCCGGGTTTTCATCGGGGTTGGTGTCGCCAATGGCAGTATTAGCTCTTACATCATTGCTGTAATCACGCATATCCATTTTATAAAAATGCATGGCAATATCGGCAAGTGTATTGCTTAAGCTATCGGCGTAAAGACCTCCATCGTAAGCATTTCCTGTTTCATCGTCTGCGTTTCCATAATCCCCTACAATAAAATGTGCATTCGAGCTTTCATTTCGGTACCCATCGGTAGCCAGAATAGTATGATTCTGCTGGCAGCTTCCACCAGCAGCTTCCGCTAAAATCGGATCGGTCGGCTGCCCACTAGCCGTAACAAACCCCTCTTGCACCGTATAATTGGCGTAATCACCCAAAAAATATCGCCCGGCATTCTCCAATGCACGTCGCAAAGGCGTACGGCGGATGCCGCTTGCATTAGACACTTGAAAAAGCGTAGAGAGCAGCTCTGCTTTATTCAGCTCTTGAGCAGTATCAGGATCACCTGCATTACTGGGGTTGGATACATCATCGACGTCCTTCATTTCCATGCCCCAACCTAGACCGGCGTTGGCATTAATAGTTGCCACTGCGGCCCGGGTTTGTAGCCCCATAAACACACCAGAAAGCGCGCGCTTAAATAAATAATCCCGGCTTCGATGATAGGTATACCAGTTTGCGTAATTCTGTTTATCTAAATCGGTCGTCGGCGTTATTAAGTTAGTTTCATCGTAGGTGTACTGAATACCATCAGGACCGTCTTCTCTCGTTACGTTACATTCTCCCAGCTCAAAATATCCAGCAACACCGGTATCATTCCACTCGACGTATTTCACACCACTAATCGATACTGTTCCCTCGTTTTGGTTCGTGGGATCTTTCCACATATTAGGGTATACCGCATTACCAAACGTTTCCCACGGAGTGTAAATAACATTGGGGTTATAGCCCAATGCGTTGTAGCCGGAGCATACTTTGAGATACTCTTGCAGGTCATCAGGCGATAAATCTACCTGGTTAGTATCAAAATTGAATGCATCATTAAACAAGGGCACATCAGTTTCGTCATGTATCGCCTTGGCGAGTATTCGCGCTCCCTGAGTCATCGACACTTCCTGCGCCATACTGCCCGAGTCATCGAGCAGAAACAGCACATTGGGCTGAACACCCGAGCCAACATAAAGCGGCGCTTTACTTAAAACCAGCGGCGAAGCCGAAGCCAAATAGCTCCACCCACTAAACGTCAGCGACACAACAGTTGCGACAACTGCCAATCTCCATTTACTTGCCGTTATTCCATTCATACTCTATTTCCGCCTGAAATTTTTTGCTGTGCTTAATCCAAGAACTAAGACTAGTAGGAAAAAAACTCTCCACTACCGGTACGAATTACAGACTCAAGCACAGTGTAAATATTGTCATCCTTGCCCCAACCGATCGCGGTTATCCTGAACATATAGGCTATTGATGGTTTATCGTGTGTATCGGCATTAAGTTCTGATACATCACTCCCGGCAGTGCCCTTATCGATTCCTATATATTCAATTACGTATCGAGGTTGTTGACTCACTAAATTAATATCAACAATAGGGGTCTCGCCAATACTGGACACACCGAAATCCCCCCAGCTATCAGGATCCGTCACATCGGCAACATGATTTAATAATGGCGCGGCAGAAATTCCCGATGACACATCCGTTCTTGAATACAGACCGTCACTACCCGAGAACCGCAACAGGTCACCCACACTCCTGACATTATCTTGAACCCATTCTTCAGCCGCCGTAAGCGCCGATTCAGCGGCGTAAAGCGCTACGGTTTTCTGGCGGTTATTGGCGGCCATGCGTTCCTGCATAGTTGACGACTGCATATTCGAAATACCGATTAACGACATAATCAGTAAAATAATCAATGCAATAACTAAGGTTGCACCGCGCTGGGAATGAGTATACATACTATCGATATTCACGTTTAAAGCTCCTCTCGGAACTGAGTATCACTGGGGAATTGGTTGTGTACTAAAAATACCCGCGAATAGGATCGCTCCATACGCTGAACCCCTTCGTTCGTGGGCGCCGTGCTAATAGAATTTAACGTAGCTGTAACCTTAATTCGATCAACCAAGTTCCAGTTATTTTGTACGCTACCTGCATCGGTAAAATATAAAGTGTCCTGATTGTTGTAATCCTGCCAGCCATATTCCACCTCAAAGCCCTGCACCCCCTCAACCAATTCATCGCCCTTCCCCTCGGTTGTGGTTTTACGGAAGAGCGCACAGTAATGGGCATTTTCAGATGAACAATTCACACCAGCCGCTTCCCCGGCTGCACTAGTGTCTATGCGGTACTGGGCCACTCCCATGGTACTGCGTGAAAGGAATACCGGAGGAGTTCCTGGCTTTTGCTCCTCCTTAACACGCACCTCATAAGCGTCCTCAAGTCCACCCTCACCCAAAGAGTTGTAACCGTCTGTTTCCGCATAACTGAGAACGCCAGAACCTGCCGGCTCATTCGAAACACGAAACATTGTCATGCGCGAGCAGTTTGTGACAAGCACCAAATCACCCTGTTTAAAAGGCGCACTATCAGCAATCGTAAAACTGGGGTTTACATGAGTAAGTGCAAGATGACGTTCGGAGGATTTAGTGTAACGGACAGTAAAAGCATCGAAAGTAAGATTTTCAATCGCCTCATTATCAACACCGTCTATAAACTGCTCAAAATCATATAACTCTCCCTCCGCATTATTACCTGCAACCACATTAGTAAACCGAGAGGCACCGCTGGCAGAAGCTGCCGTCAGATTAAAGCACCCCCCAAACCCCGCCTGACTTACATCCTCCGCCAATCGAGAAAAGATATAACGCGCATTTTCTTGAATGGTTGACGAGCCTTGCACAACAGCAGAGTTTTGCGTTGCACTCGCGTAAAGCTGAACAACGCCAGCCAAAATAAACAGGCCAATAGCAATAGACACCATCACCTCAACAATGGTGACACCCGCCTGGTGGCGTAGCAGTGTTACAGAGTAATAGGGAAAAGCTGAGACGCGTTTTTCGCGTTTTTTTCGCATATTAAAGTCCATTTCTTACAACCGAAATTGATAGGCAAAACACGCTTTTTCGGTGCTGGTATCTTGCAGATCATCACCGATACCACTGCAGGTGGAATCGACAAACGTATCACTTTGGCTCCACTTTAAAACAACAGTGTATACACCATCAGCGTACTGAACTTCGCCCGTACCGCCGGGAAGGCTAGAACTAACGGCCTGCCCCCACTGGTAGGTATCCAGCGTTTTCTGTTCGCTACTATCACAACCATCGTCAAGACAGCTGCTATTGTCTTGTGCATTGCCTGAACCCGTATAAATACCTGCGTAGTCATCATCATCTGACGCTATATCGTCACTGTTATAGGCGAGGATTCGGTCGGCCATATCCGCAGCGAGAATATTCGCTTCGGTAACAAGGTTTGCACGCTGGTTGCTGTTCACGCCCTTCACTTGCATGGCTAGCGTCCCCATCAGCCCCACGGCCAACATAAAAAGGGAAACCACCGTTTCGATCATTGCCGCGCCAGATTGATTTTGCTGTGATGAACAAGGCATAGGACTCAAATTCCGTCTAAACATAACTCCAACTCCAAATAATGCCCCGAAAGGATTCAGGGCCTCGCTTAAGGGCAGGTAGCCCCTTTTGCAACGCGCGTACTGCCAACCCGAGATACCGTCAACGTTCTGGATTTACTAGTGTCGGCACCGGTTTCTGCATTACCCGCACACAAATACAGCGTAGATACTCCAGTTTCGGATTCTCCCGACGCCTGGTACCGAACAGACAATGGCACGGCGCTAACAACATTTAGTTTTGCCTGGCCGCCATCTTCGCCACCCGACCTTAATACCAATTCACCCACATCAAAATTGCCATTGCTATTTTCATCGACGAAAACTAACCAGCCTGCACTCCAGTTGCTGGAGGTGGTGCAGGTAGCACCATCGGCCGTGCCACAAAAAGTGACATCTTCTTTTCGAGTAATGGCTTGATTACGTGCAAATGCGAGGGTTGAATTTAGCAGACCTAGCTGTGCGTTCAATTCTTGGCGACGCATCATTCCTTCGAAACTGGGAACAGCCATACTCACAAGAATCGCAAAGAGGGCAATACCCATCATAAGTTCCGGAAGGGTCATACCGCGTTGCGAATGAAAGTAGAACATATCAGATCCATGATGAAAGCTTTCGCTTAAATAGTTATAACAAAATTGGGGAACGTCGGTGCCAATTAGAGGATAACTGGCTTAAAGCACCGACAAACAACGTAAGGTGGTTTGTAAGCATTCCCTTGCTGTGAACAGTGTCACGAAAAAAATTTGGTCAGCGATCTTAACGCTTATTAGCCGTAGAACAAATTATCTTAATCACTAAATACTTTTTATTCTTATTGAGATACGTTTCTTATTCTTTGAACCAGCAGTCAAATCCGTAAGACAGCAAAATTATTAGCACTTTGTAATTAATCTAAAAGCCCCAAGGTCAGTCAGTAAGAACTACTCAGCGCAGTTCTCTAGGCAACGAAAAGCTGATATTTTCTTCCCTCCCACTAAGTTCCTGTGGTGCCGAAGCGCCCATAGCCATTAAACCATCAAATATATCTTTAACCAGAACCTCGGGGGCGGAAGCGCCAGCGGTTATTCCCACTGTATGTACTTGGTTAAACCACTTTTGATCTAAGTCTTCAGGGCCATCCACTAAGTATGACTTTACACCGCAGCGCTCGGCTAGCTCGCGCAACCGATTCGAGTTAGAACTATTGGGTGAGCCAACAACCAGAACAAGATCACATTCCAACGCCAACTGCCTTACAGCATCCTGACGGTTTTGCGTTGCGTAACAAATATCATCTTTACGGGGGCCCCTGATATAGGGAAACTTTTCTCGCAGGCTATCAATGACCCGTGCGGTATCATCCATGGAGAGTGTTGTTTGCGTTACATAGCAAAGGTGTTTCGGGTTTTTAACCTGTAACCGCGCCACATCCGCTTCATCTTCCACTAAATAAATAATGCCGCCGTTGGACGTATCATACTGGCCCATGGTGCCTTCAACTTCAGGGTGACCAGCATGACCAATTAAAATGCATTCACGCCCTTCGCTGCTGTATTTGGCGACCTCAACATGCACCTTGGTAACCAGTGGGCAAGTCGCGTCAAACACCTTTAAACCCCGGCGTTGGGCCTCGGCACGAACCGCCTGTGAAACACCGTGAGCACTAAAAATAACGATGACGTCATCTGGCACATCCTCAAGCTCATCGACAAAAACCGCACCGCGCTCTTTTAAACTTTCTACAACAAATTTGTTGTGGACAACTTCGTGACGAACATAAATAGGAGCGCCAAAAACATCCAAAGTCCGATTGACGATATCAATCGCACGATCCACTCCCGCACAAAAGCCACGGGGGTTTGCCAATTTAATTTCCATACTAGGTTAACTCTGTAAAGCGATTAGTGGGTTACGGCCAGCACAACGGCAATAATTTCCACCTTGAAGAGAATGCTTTTTCCCGCCAGCGGGTGGTTAAAATCCACGGTCACCTCTTTGTCGTCTGCATCAACAATTATACCGGGAGTTTCAGATCCGGCGGCGTCGGCAAACGACACCACCAATCCCTGTGCAAGCTCGAAGTCTTCACTAAAAGCGCTGCGATCGACATGCTGAATATTATTGGGGTTTGGCTGGCCGAAAGCCTTTTCTGGCGGAATGGTGAGCTCGGCATTTTCACCGCTGGCCATTCCGAACAATGAATGCTCAAAGCCAGGCAACAAACTGCCATCCCCCACCGCAAACGTGGCCGGCTCGCCGTCAAAATTGGAATCAACGATGTCGCCGTTTTCGAGTACCAGCGCAAAATGCAGAGTAACCTGAGCACCCTCAGCAATAACCATTTCAACCATGTGATTCAACCTTTGGGGACCCGGCTTTTTTTGTAAAAACGGCATCCCAAATCATAAGCCCTGCGCCAATACAAATGGCGGAATCAGCAATATTGAAGGCTGGCCACTCGTGATGTTGATAGTGCACTGCAATAAAATCAATAACGTACCCGAACAAGGCCCTGTCGATCAAATTACCAAGCGCGCCCCCCAGAACCAGAGCCAAAGCGCAGGATTCTCGCCAATTAGTACTGCGTAAACGTGCAATCCAAACCACCAAAAGCACGCTTACAATGGCCGCTAGCCCACCGAGAAACCAACGCTGCCAGCCGCTACCTTCAGCAAATAGACTAAAAGCCGCTCCGTTGTTATGGCGCAGGGTCAGGTAAAAAAAGGAGGTGACGCGCTCAACCTGAGCATATTCTAATACCCCCGCTGCCCACTGCTTAGTAATCTGGTCCAACACAATCACAACTAGGGCCAGCAGATACCACTTCCATACCGTCTGTAATTGATTAAGCAAACTGTCTCTCCTCACCGGCGCCATCAATATTATCTACACAGCGACCGCATAATTCTGGGTGCTTGCTGCAAGCACCGACATCTTTACGGTGATGCCAGCAACGGGTGCATTTTTGTTGCTCGGATTTTTCAACTGCGACGGTTAGCCCATCGACATCGGTTTCCATACCTGCTCCCGCATTGGTTTTCGCCAATTGAACGCTGGAACAGATAAACACAAAACGTAATTCATCACCCAATTTGGACAGCGCGCCATAGAGTTCATCACTGCAATATAGGGTGACGTCGGCCGCTAGGGAGCCACCAATAGCGCCATCATTACGCTTGCTTTCTATCACCCCGTTAACCGCCGTTTTAACCTTGGCGACCTGAAGCCAAAATGTCTCCGACAGCATTTCATCTTCAGCGTGCTGCTCCAATGGCCACCATTCAGAGGTAAACACGCTACCACTTTTTTCGCCCGGCAATGCTTGCCAAACTTCATCCGCAGTAAACGAGAGAATTGGCGCTATCCAACGCACAAACGCCTGCACAATATGGTACTGCGCAGTTTGCGCAGAGCGCCGTGCAGCGCTGTCTTCCTTCATGGTATACACGCGGTCTTTAATAATATCGAGGTAAAACCCCCCCATATCAACCACACAAAAATTGTGTAATTTTTGGTAAATTGTGTGGAATTGGTAGTTTGTATAGGCGCTTCTAATCTCTGCTTGCAGTTTAGCTGCACGGTCTACCGCCCACTTATCAAGCTCTACCATGTCGTCAAAGGCTACGCCATCGGCTGCGGGATCAAAACCGGTAAGGTTGGAGAGAAAATAGCGCACGGTATTGCGAATACGGCGATAGGAATCTGCGGTACGCTTGAGGATTTCGTCCGACACATTCATGTCACCACTGAAATCCGTGGCGGCTACCCATAGGCGCAAGACATCTCCACCTAGGTCATTCATTATTTTTTGAGGTGAAACCGTATTGCCGATAGATTTGGACATTTTTTTGCCCTCGGCGTCAACGGCGAAACCGTGGGTTAACACCTGCCGGTAAGGCGCAGTGCCGTTAATCGCAATGGCTGTTTTTAAAGACGACTGAAACCATCCGCGGTGTTGATCTGAACCTTCCAGATACAAGTCGGCCGGATAACCCAGTTGCTCGCGTTGCTGCATCACTGAATAATGCGTAACACCCGAGTCAAACCATACGTCCAGCGTATCGGTTACCTTTTGGTAGCGCTCGGCATCCTCGCCCAACAACTCTGCCGCATCCAGTTCAAACCAGGCCTCCATACCTTTTTCTTCAATTCTTTTCGCTACGGCTTCAATCAGCTCATTAGTATTTGGGTGTAGCTCCTGCGTTGTTTTATGTATGAACAACGTAATAGGAACGCCCCAAGTACGCTGGCGAGAAATACACCAATCTGGGCTGGAGTCCAACATTGAATTAATGCGCGCTTCACCCCAATCGGGAATCCACTTAACGCCATCGACGGCTTTTCTAACGTTCGCCAACAAACCATTCTGGTTCATGCTAATAAACCACTGCGGTGTTGCTCGGAAAATCAACGGCGTTTTTGTTCGCCAACAGTGGGGAAAGCTGTGAACAAACTTCTCTTGATGAAGCAGCGCATGATTTTCTTCCAGCAGGGCAATGACTTTTTCATCCACTTTGTACACATGGTCACCGGCGAAAATCTCGACTTCGTCGCGATACACACCATGCTCATCCACATAGTTAAGTGTGCCGATACCGTATTTAGTGCCTACCACGAAATCTTCCACACCATGATCCGGAGCGGTATGCACACAGCCAGTACCCGCATCCGTAGTGACATGATCACCGAGAATCACCGGTATTACACGACTATAAAAAGGATGGTTTACCTGTAAGTTTTCTAATTGCTGGCCTTTACAGGTAGCCACAACTTTGGGATTCTCAAAGCCCGCGCGTTTAGTGACCGTATCCAGCAACGCTTCGGCCAAAAGCAGCCGCTCGTTGCCTACCTGAAGCAGTACATAATCCAACTCTGCGTTCACGCTTACCGCCTGACTGGACGGCAAAGTCCAAGGGGTGGTTGTCCAAATCACCACGGATACCGAACCGCTGCCGCTCAGCGCCCCCATGCGCGCGGTAAGATCGGCTTCATCGACAACGGGGTATTTCACATCGATAGAAAAAGAGGTTTTATCCTGATACTCAACCTCCGCTTCCGCAAGCGCCGAACCACCAACAACACTCCAATACACGGGTTTAAAACCACGATTCAGGTGACCATTTTTTACAATTTTGCCCAATGAACGAACGATATTGGCCTCTGTACCAAAGTCCATTGTTAGGTAGGGGTTTTCCCATTCGCCCAAAACGCCAAGGCGAATAAAGTCTTTCTTTTGCCCCTCTACCTGGCGTGCAGCATACTCCCGACACTTCTTGCGGAAAGTAGCGTGGTCAACTTTAACTCCGGCTTTTCCGACCTTTTTCTCCACGTTGTGCTCAATTGGCAGGCCGTGACAGTCCCAACCGGGAATATAAGGCGCATCAAAACCACTGATGGTTTTTTCTTTAATAATGATATCTTTTAAGATTTTATTAACCGCATGACCGATATGTATATCGCCATTCGCATAGGGAGGGCCATCGTGCAGAATAAACTTTTCACGCCCCGCCCGAGCTTTACGGATTTGCTGATACAGCTCTTCCTGATACCAGCGTTTAAGGGTTTGCGGCTCCCGCTGAGCCAAGTTTGCTTTCATAGCAAAACTGGTTTTGGGGAGGTTCAGGGTCGATTTATAGTCGGTCATAATGTCTCTGTATTGAACTAATCTAATGATGTTAATTCGTTTGGTATTCGGGATACTGAAACCAGCTGCGAGCTGATTCAACGTCCTGCGCTATCTGGCTTTTTAACTGTTCCAGACTATCAAAACGCATTTCCGCACGTAACTTATGTTTAAAGTCGACATGCAAACACTCCCCGTATAAAGAAGCCTCCACGTCGAGTATATGCACCTCGAGCAGCGGTTTTCGCCCGCCACTAATGGTAGGTTTCACCCCCACATTTGCCACACCTCGGTGGGATTTCAGCAGCCCCCGCCGGTAACCGTAACAGCGTATACCCCCTGCACGGCAGCTCGATATCGACCAAGGCCAATATTTGCGGTGGGGAAACCCAAAGTGCGTCCCAGCTGATTACCGTAAACTACCCTGCCGGTGACGCTGTATTCTCGGCCAAGCAATTTGCTCGCCTCAGCGAGCTTGTCCTGTTCCAGCAAGGAGCGAATACGTGTACTGCTAATACGTACGCCCTCGGCTAACTGAGTGTGTGTATCAGTTACGCTAAACCCAGCATGCTCACCGTATTGCTGGAGGAAGCTAAAATCACCGTTACGATCACAGCCAAAGCGAAAATCATCCCCCACCACTAAGTGGCGAACTCCCAGCCCGAATACCAGTACTTGATCCACAAAAGCCTGAGCCGATAGGCCTCGCAACATCGGGTCGAACTTGAGGCAAAGTACGCGATCTACCCCTTGCTCAAATAGCTGCCCGACCTTCTCTCGCAAGCGTGTAAGACGCGACGGAGCCTTTTCTCGAGAAAAGTACTCGTAGGGCTGAGGTTCAAACACTATAACCACGGAAGGCAGCCCCAACTGAGAGGCTATTTTCTGAACTTGAGCAATCAAGGCCTGATGACCGAGGTGAACACCATCAAAAGAGCCAATAGTCGCCACACAGTCGTGATGACAAGGCAACAATGCATTGAGGCCATTAATAAATTCTTGCTGCGCCATCTGAATTACGTGGGACCAGCCTGTCCGGGTTCGCGAAAAGCGGCGATTATAGCGCAGCTTGGGTTAGTGAGCGACGGGTGTTAGCGTTGAACCGAGCGCTAGCCCGCAACACGAAGATGGCGCATACGCATACCAAGCAGTAGCAACACCCCTAAATAGCTTAAAAGCCCAACCAAACACAGCAATATAACGCGCGAGACGCGTTCAACTACGCCCATATTGGCAAGATCCCCCACCAAAATGAGGCCAAACAATAATACCGCCACCATTGTCGCGTTTGCCCCCAACACCTGCAGATAGAAGCGCTTCCAGCCCGCCCCGGGAACGTAGACCTTGTCATTTCTAAGGCCTCGATAAAGAAGTCCGGCATTAAGGAAAGCGGAGATGGATGTAGCAAGCGCTAGACCCGCGTGGCCTATTTGCCACAAAAAATGGCATGGAACAACAAACACTATATTCAACCCCATGTTAACAACCATAGCAATAATGCCAATACGCACGGGTGTGCGTGTGTCCTGACGCGAAAAATAGCCGCTGGCAAGTACCTTAATCAACATGAAAGCCACAAGGCCAAGGGTGTACGCCCGCAGACTAAAACTCGACATATACACGTCTATGGAGAGATATTCCCCATACTGAAACAACGCATAGAGAATGGCTTCGGCAAGAATCATCAGCGCTAACGCCGCCGGCAAGCCAACGAGTAAAATCATACGAATAGCCCAATCAAGTGTTGCGCTAAACTTCTCAGTACCCGAAACAAACTGTCGAGAAAGACTCGGCAACACAACGGTCGCAATACCAACCCCAAACACCCCGAGGGGTAACTCGGTTAAACGATCAGAAAAATACAGCCAAGTAATACTGCCATCAGGAAGAAAGGATGCCAGCACCGTATCAAACAACAAGTTTATCTGCCCGACCGATACACCAAACATTGCCGGGGCCATAAGTTTCAGTACTTTTACAACAGACTCATCGCCCCAATCCACCTTCGGGTGCGGCAATAAACCCAAGCGTATCAAAAACGGCACCTGGAAGAGCAGCTGCAATACTCCGGCCACAACCACGCCCCAAGCAAGCGCATATACTGGCTGCTCCATCAGCGGGGAAACGATTGCCGCTGCCATAATCAACACAACATTCAGCAATACTGGCGTAAAAGCAGGAACCGCAAACTTATCGTAACTATTAAGAATTGAACCGGCAAACCCAGTGAGCGATATAAGGAATATATACGGGAACGTAATACGCAGTAGGTCGGTGGTAAGGTCAAATTTATCGGGGTTTTTCAGTAAAAACCCCATACCAAAAATGGCAGTTACCAGGGGCGCAGCTACCACCACAATCACACTGATTAAAATAAGCGAAGAGCCAAGGCAACCCGCAATACGGTCGATAAAATGCCTAACCGCAGCCTGACTCCCCTGCTGGCGATACTCCGACAACACCGGCACAAAAGCCTGCGCAAAAGCACCCTCAGCAAAAAGACGGCGTAAAAAGTTAGGTATTTTAAAAGCTACATAAAAAGCATCGGCAGAGGCTTCTGCGCCCAAAAACCGCGCAAATAATATATCCCGAATCAGCCCAAGCACCCGAGACACCATTGTCATACTACTAACAACAGCGCTGGATCTCAGCATACCCCTTGGCTTCGCTTTGCCGCTTTTTTGGGTGTCGGATTTATTTGTTGAAACCAAGCTCGATCACATCTCATGGGTTTAACTAAAGGCTGCGCAACTTTATAGCGATTGCTGAACAAGTGCAATCGACCCACCTACTAAGCTCTCGCCGCCATTTTTCGCCATTTTCAATCGCTACTTTGCCCTGAGATCACCACAGGTCTGCCCATTTGTGAGCGCTTAATAAGCCTGTACCCCAAGCAAGGGCAACGAAACAACTTCCCAGTAAATCTAGTTTAAATCTCTCAAGGAGAAGCATCATGAAAACACTTAACCCTAAAGCCGCCACAGCCCTAAGCCTTACCTTACTGCTAAGCGCATCTTCCGCAATGGCCGCTGACAAAAAAATGTCTGAAGAAACGAAAGCTGGTCTTATAGGCGCTACTTGGGCCACCACGGCAGCCGTAGCGGGTGCCGCGGTAGCTGGCCCTGTAGGACTCTTTATTGGTGCAGTTTCCGGTATCTACGTTGGTGAAAAAGGTATTGCTGCCGCAAAAACCAAGGCAGAACTCGACAACGCCGAAAATTCGCTTGCCTCACTGGAGTACGAAATGAATGCGCAAAACAAAAAAATAACGCAGCTAGAAAGGCACGCCACCGACACCCTAGAGTTTATGGTGTTCTTCCCCACCGGCATCGATGACCTTTCGCACTCAGACAAGCAGCGCATTCACTCGCTCTCCAACTACCTGCGTGACAACCCTTCACTAAATGTTCGTTTGAATGGCCATGCAGACCCACGCGGCACCGACGAGTACAACAACGTACTGTCTGAGGAACGCACACTAAGCGTAGTGAAACTACTAAATGAACGCGGAGTAGAAAAAGACCGAATTCAATACCAAGCCCATGGATCGAGCCTATCGCAATCGTTCGACAACAATATGGATGCCTATGCCATGGAAAGAAAAGTACGCATCGAGGTTTACTCACCCGGCCAGCAACAGGAAGTAGCCGCCAACCAGTAAACCACCAAACGCCTCCTGCGAGTCTTGCCCGGCCGAAAAGCCGGGATTTTTTGCCTACAGGACGTAGGTATGTCGCGGGCGCATGGATGCGCAGGAGCGACGGCCTACAGGACGTAGGTATGTCGCGGGCGCATGGATGCGCAGGAGCGACGGCCTACAGGACGTAGGTATGTCGCGGGCGCATGGATGCGCAGGAGCGACGGCCTACAGGACGTAGGTATGTCGCGGGCGCATGGATGCGCAGGAGCAACGGCCTACAGGACGTAGGTACATCCCGAAAACCATGGATGACCGGAAACGATGTTGCTCCAGCACACCCCAACCCCCAATGACAAAAGCCGAAAGGGTAAAACCAAGCAACTGAATATTTTTTAATCGCTCACACAGAACCTAAGCCACAAGGAAAGCAATCACCACGAACGGTTAAGGAGAAGGAGAAGGAGAAGGAGAAGTACAGCATGGAAGCTTCCCCACAAAAACGGTCCAAAACGTCTGCCAAACACAACACCCCACCAGCAAACCCTCTTCACATTCAACGCGCCTAACACTAGCAGAATAAGGATTGATCCACTAAACTCGTTCGTTCGCTGTAATAGCCTGATCTAGTGACCAGACTATCATCCATTAGGACTAAACAATAATAACAAGCCATGCAAAATATAATAAAAAAGCATTGCAAGCATATCTACCTTGGCCTTGTTCTGCTGCTTTCGCTATCCATTTATTTACCCAATTACGGCCAGCCTACCTCTCTGTTTTGGGATGAAAATTATCACATCGCTTCCGCCCAAAAATACATCGACGGCGTGATGTATATGGAGCCACACCCTCCACTGGGCAAGCTCCTTATGGCCGCATCAGAATCGTTACTGGGCTTGAATGACCACCTCGACAAAAAAGCCTTTACACGAACCGACTATATCAATGGCAGCCATGTCCCAGAAGGGTTCAGCTTTTACGGCTTTAGGCTGCCATCAACACTGCTAATGGCGTTATCAGCACTGTTCTTTTTCGGCATAGTTAACAACATAACGAAAAATGCACACTTGGCCGCCGCCTTTTCCGCCATCATTATTCTCGATAACGCTATGGTGGTGCATTCCCGAGCAGCCATGCTCGAAGGTATCCAGATGTTTTTTATTCTCGGTGCCATCTACTGGCTAACACGCTCCATAGAAGTGGCCAAAGCCATAAAATTAAAAGACTATGCCATTCTTGGGGTTTTCATTGGCCTTGCCTTTTCGGTTAAGGTCAACGCTGCCGTGCTACTACTGCTGTTTGTCATACTGTATGGCGTCGACCAATGGCAAAACATTCAAACTTGGAATTTCCCCTCACTGATTAAGCGCTTGGCAGTCACTGTGCCGGCTGGGGTTGTACCGGTTATTCTGGTGGTACTGGCCGTTTTTTATGTGCACATTTCGCTTGGTACAACGATGGGCCCCAAATCCTACAGTGCTAGCGAAGAATATCGACAAGCTATCCGCGAAGGTAACACCGGCTCACTCGCCACTTTCGCTATAGCATTGCGCGACAATTACACCAATATGTCCAAATATGCAGACGGTGTTCCCCGGCTCGACGTATGTAAAACTGGCGAGAACGGCAGCCATTCGATTGGCTGGCCTATCGGTCAGAAAACCATTAATTACCGCTGGAACAAAGATACCGTTAATGGTGTAACCCAGGTTCAGTACCACAACATTGTGCCCAACCCCGTTGTCTGGTTTTCGGTAATTGCCGGGCTACTTTTATCGGTAGGGCTCATTATCAGCCGCTTTGTGTACCAAAACCCCATTGCACACCCTAAGTTGTTTTACTGGATCAGTGCCTTTACCTCTCTATACATTGCCTACATGACCGCAATACTGCAGATTGAAAGGGTAATGTACCTTTACCACTACTTGGTGCCGCTTGTTTTCGGCATAATCAACCTCGCACTGGTTTACAACTATATTTTCCACAAAGCGCTGGCCGAGAATAACCGCCACGCATTAATCAACCTAGCAGCTGCCGTAGTATTGGTTGCTTTTGCTTTTTACATCTTTTCCCCGTTCACCTACAGCGTGCCGATAACCGAGGCAGAATTTAATTTGCGCAACTGGTTCGACTTTTGGCAACTGGAGGTGGTGAAATGATTAAAGTTAAACTCGATAGCAATACGGTATTTTCCGCCTTGCTAGCCATATTGTTTATTATCATCGTTAATAAAATTACGCCGCCGTCCGTAGACGGCGTGATAGAGCTGGTATTAATGAAAAGCCGCTCACACATTACATCCATTGATCAAACACGCTCAATTTCTGACACCCGTAGTATTTTGATCGACGAGGTTAACCTTTACGATAAAGACCGTTTTTTTCATCCAAAGCTTGGTTTGTTAGGCTGGCCCAATGATTTTTTTGCTGAGATTAATACAGATTTTACCGTGAAAGAAAAAGGTGGCTACCGATTCCTTGTGGGTAGTGACGACGGTTTCGCGCTGGAAATAGACGGTAAACGGATATGCTCCTTCAGTGGCGACCGCGCATACAGCAAACAGGTATGCAGAGTCACGCTCGATCAAGGTGACCACCAACTTAAACTGAGCTATTTCCAAGGTTATGGCAACGCAGGGTTAACACTGCAATATCAGCCAAGCGGTAAGAGCAAAATGCGCTATTGGGGAGAAAACTCTAAACAAATTAAAATTAAAAAAGCGAAGAAAAAGGACAAAATCCAATAGTTAATGTCTAAAATACGAGTAGATAGCTTTTAAGCACCCTGACGAAAGGGCACAGGCGAGGGTTCTCATCTATGTACAGTAAACTGTGTGTCAGTTTGGCGCTACTGTGTTTTGTGGCAACACCACTAATATGTCGCACCGTGAGCGCAGAGGCAATGAAGTGGGTGGACGAAAAAGGCAAGGTTCACTACGGGGATCGCGTGCCAGAAAAATACCGCAAGAGCGCTGAACCCGTTGAGCTCCAAGAGGCCCCACGCCAAGGGCTAGATGAAGAGGAACTCAAGGCGCTCAAACGAAAAACCTCCAACTATGAAAAACAAGTAGCCCAACAACGCAAAGCCGAAGAGCGCGAGAAGCGCAAACGCGCAAAAAAAGCATCTTTAGCGCCAGCCACACCCCCACAAGCCATCCGGCCAACCCGTGAACAGTGCAGAGACATGCACCCTAGTAAAACCGCTGATCGAGTACGCTGCTTCAACGAAACCGCTGAACAGAACTAACAGCTCCCCAGCCAAATAACCTCGACTCACCCATTAATTAATTTTAGCCTCTGCGCGGCCTAACGGAGCTTTGCGTTCGTAAGCGCCAAACGAACTACACCCTTCAGTCAGCTTGAATCACTCACTACTCTACAGCCTCACTTATCAAGGAGGCTGTATGGCTTACCAAAAATACAATTGGCCCGAGATTTTCGAAAAATTCGATTCGTCAGGGCTCTCGCAGACAGAGTTCTGCAAACAACACAATCTCAATACCAAATATTTCAACTTAAAGCTCTCCAAGCGCAAAGCTCAAGACGGTGGTGCTTTTGCGAAAGCTATTGTGCAGTTGGAGCCAGCCTCACCTGAAGGCCTGACTGTAGAGGTGGGCCATTGTAAAATCCATTGCCCTGCGACCATGTCCATACCGTCCTTCGTCTCATTGGTGCGCTCTCTGGCATGATCCAGTGGCGAGATTCAATTCCAATCTACTTACACCGTGACCCTGTAGATTTCCGCAAAGCCATTAATGGATTGGCCGTCATCGTCAGCGAAGAGATGGCGCTGGATGTTTACGATAGTGCCTTGTTTGTCTTCTGCAATAAGAACCGTAGCCAGCTTAAAGTCCTGTACTGGGATAGCACCGGTTTTTCCCTCTGGCAGAAGCGTTTAGAAAAAGCTAAATTCAAATGGCCTAGGAAAGCGCCGCTGGCGACGGTTTCAATAACCTACGAGCAATGGTGTTGGTTGTTACGCGGCTTCGACTTTGCCAAATTTATGCCCCATCAGCAATTAAAGTATACCGAAGTCGTTTAAATATTTTGTATAATAGCCGCTATGAACGATGCAGCGGCCTTACAAAAAGAAAATGATTTATTGCGTGAGCAGCTCGCCGCTGAAAAAGTAAAAAGTGGAGAAAGAATAGCCGCGCGTGATGCACAAATATCGGCTCTTCACGAACAAATAAAACATCTTCTCAGTAAGCGCTTCGGCACCTCTAGTGAAAAATCATCGCCAGATCAGATGGGCTTATTTAATGAAGTAGAAGAATGCCTGGTTGATGAAGCTTTAATCTCAGAATCTGAAACTACGGTTGTTAAAAGCCATACACGTAAAAGTAAACCTCGGATCACCCTTCCAGACAACCTCCCACGTGAAGACATTATCCACGACCTGCCGGAAGAGGAGAAAGTATGCCCGCACGATGGCTCCGAGCTTAAAAACATTGGCAGTGACGATCATGAGCAATTAGAGATCATTCCAGCCAAGATCAAAGTGATACGGCATAAGCGGCTCAAATATGCTTGCCCCTGCTGTGACAATCATATTGTTACTGCGAGCAAGCCAAAACAACCCATCGAAAAAAGCATTGCTAGTCCTAGCTTACTTTCCTACATCGCCACTCAAAAATATGCTGACGCCTTACCGCTGTACCGCCAAAGCGAGATGTTCAAGCGCATAGGCATTAAGCTGGATAGAACGAATATGGCCAACTGGATGGTCAAATGCGGTGAGCGAGTACAACCACTTATTAACTTACTGATCGATCATCTCCATAGTCAACCGTGCTTGCATGTAGATGAAACCACGCTGCAGGTATTAGATGAGCCCGGAAAGGCAGCGCAAAGTAAAAGCTACATGTGGGTAATGACCAACACCGGCCACCAGCCCGCATGCGTGTTCCATTATGCTGATACGCGTAGCCAGCAAGTACCACTAAACCTGCTCAGTCAAGATAACGCTGCGATTATGGTGGATGGCTATGAGGGTTACCAAAGAGCGTGCACTGAGTACGGCATTACTCGTATAGGTTGTTGGGCGCACGCCAGAAGAAAGTTTAAAGATGCACAAGCATTACAAAAGAAAGGAAAAACGGGCAAAGCCGATCAAGCTTTAGCCTATATCCAAAAGCTCTACGTCATTGAGAAGAAAATCAAAGGCGAACCGCCGGATAAACGCTACCAAATTCGTCAAAGCGACGCCTTGCCGATCCTCGAAAAACTAAAAACATGGATGGAGAAAAGCCTTGTTACTGTGCCACCACAAACGGCAATCGGTAAAGCCTTGGTGTACCTGAATAATCAATGGGGTCGCTTGGTTGGCTATGTCGACGATGGTCGATACCCAATTGATAACAACGCGGCGGAGAGATCAATACGTCCGTTTACAATTGGTCGAAAGAATTGGATGTTCAGCAAAAGCCAAGCGGGTGCCAAAGCTAGCGCCAACCTTTATAGTTTGATCGAAACCGCCAAGGCGAATGAGCTAAATGTGTATGACTACCTCGTACAGGTTTTTAGAGAGCTTCCAAACGCTCAAAGTGTCGAACAGGTTGAGGCCTTACTGCCTTGGAATACAAGCCTGTAGTCGGATTGGCGCTTACTTGCGTTCGACTCATAGAGGCGCCTCAAGCTTTCTGTTAAGCACAAAAAAACCCGCACTGTAGAAGCGCGGGCTTTTGATTTCTTGCGAAACTTAATAAACCGTTACAACAACAACTTCCGTACATCGGCAAGAATTGCACTCAGGTAGGTAAAGAACTTACCTGCATCTGCGCCATTAATTGCTCGATGATCGTACGAGAGCGCCAGCGGTAATGTCTGACGTGGCACGAACTCAGAACCATTCCATACGGGCTTAATTGCTGCCTTAGAAACGCCAAGAATCGCAACCTCAGGGGCATTAACGATTGGCGTAAAGCCTGTACCACCGATTGGCCCAAGACTGGAGATAGTAAAGCACCCGCCCTGCATATCTCGAGGTAGCAACTTACCGTCACGGGCCTTACCCGCTAGTTCAACAGATTCTTTAGCCAGTTCATACAGACCTTTCTTATCCACATCACGGATAACAGGAACCATCAAACCGTTCGGTGTATCAACTGCGACCCCAATGTTCACATAGCTTTTCTGCACAATGTGCTCACCATCGGCATGCAAAGAAGCATTGAACTTAGGTTCAGCTCTTAGCGCGGCAGCACAGGCTTTAAGCAAGAAAGGCAATGGCGTTAACTTCACACCTCTCTTCTCGGCTTCGGCCTTCATGCCCTTACGGAACTCTTCTAGGTCGGTTATATCGGCATCATCAAACTGGGTAACGTGCGGCACGTTCAACCAGTTACGGGACATATTCGCAGCGGTAACTTTCTTGATTTTAGACATTTTCACCAATTCGATTTCACCGAATTGTGCGAAGTCTATCGTAGGAATAGCAGGAATTCCTGCACCACCTGTGACAGCGTTGGGCGACGATGCCTTTTGGCTCATGACAGTTTTTACAAACTTGCGAACGTCATCTTTCTGAATACGACTGCGCGGACCAGAGGCCCGAACCTTAGCCAGATCAACACCCAACTGACGAGCCAACTGACGTACAGCTGGGCCAGCATAAACATCACCCGTAGTTGCACTCACCTCGTCAATTACGGCTGTCGCAGCTACAGCAGCAGGCTTGCTCGCAGCAGGTGTACTTGCAGCAGCTGAAACTGGTATAGCAACCGGAGCCGCAGAGGTTCCAGCTACTTCTAACTTAAGTACCGGCGTACCTTCGGAAGCTTTGTCACCCTCATTAAGAAGCAGAGAGATCACCTTTCCACTCTGGGGCGCTGGAATTTCCATGGAAGCCTTGTCACTTTCAAGCACGACCATGGAATCGCCCTCTGAAATTTCGTCACCCTCGGCAACGCAAACTTCAATTACATCAACACCTTCTGAGCCACCAATATCGGGCACATTAACGTCTATCACCCCGCCGGCAGCAACCGGAGTAGAAGCCACTGCAGCAGGCTCAACGGCCGGAGCGGGCGCAGCTACAGCTACTTCAATAGCCGCAGCGGGCGCAGCACCGGTCGTCATCACCAGAACATCATCACCCATGGAAACCTTATCGCCTTCGGCGAGAAGAAGGCTTACCACTGTTCCGTTCACAGGAGCAGGAATTTCCATCGAGGCTTTATCACTTTCAAGAACGATAAGAGAATCGCCTTCAGTAACCTCATCACCCGGCGCGACGCATATTTCAATGACGTCAACACCTTCAGAACCACCAATATCAGGAACTTTTATCGTTTCCTCTCCACCACTAACTTGCTCTGCAGTATGTTGCGCCGCAACCGGCGCGGGCTCTACTACAACAGCAGGAGCAGGTGCTTCTGGCTCAGGCGCGACCACACTATCAGCCGCCTCTGTGTCTATTTCAATAATATTGTCGCCCTCGGAAACAGTGTCACCCTCATTGACAAGAACACTGACGATAGTTCCCGCCATTGGGCTTGGGATATCCATGGAGGCCTTATCGGATTCCAGAACCAGCAGGGAATCCTCGGCAGCCACAACATCGCCAGGCGCAACGCACACTTCGATTACGTCAACGTTGTCTGAACCGCCGATATCGGGTACCTGTATAGTTTGCTTAGCCACTACGTTACTCCCTTCTTAGCATGTCGTTGGGTCAGTTTTTTCTGGGTTAATGCCGTATTTCTTCATGGCATCAGCTACAGTTTTTGCTGGTACTTTACCCTCGTCTGCCAAAGCTTTCAGGGACGCAATAGTGACAAAATAGCGGTCAACTTCGAAGAAACTGCGCAGCTTGGCTCGGGCATCGGAACGACCGAAACCATCGGTTCCCAATACGGCGTATGCACCAGGCACATAAGCGCGCAATTGCTCAGAATAGCTCTTCATGTAATCGGTAGAAATTACAAATGGGCCTTCTGATTCACTAAGTTGCTCGGTGAGGTAAGCCTTGCGAGGCTCTTCACCCGGGTGCAGTAAGTTCCAGCGGTCGGCTCGCTGGCCATCGCGGGCCAACTCATTCACACTGGTTACGCTCCAAATATCGGATTCAACACCCCAATCTTCACGTAACATTTCAGCTGCCACCTCAACCTCACGCAAAATAGTACCGGCGCCCATTAACTGAACGCGCTTCTTCTTAACGCTCTTTTTACCTTCCTTAAGCTTATAGATACCCTTAATAATGCCCTCTTCTGAACCGAGAGGCATATCGGGGTGAACGTAGTTTTCGTTCATGGTGGTGAGGTAGTAAAAGACGTTTTCCTTGTCCACATACATACGCTTGAGGCCGTCTTGAATAATCACCGCCAGCTCGTAACTGTATGTAGGGTCGTATGAACGACAATTAGGAATGGTGTTCGCCAGCAAGTGACTGTGGCCGTCTTGATGCTGCAGGCCTTCACCGTTCAAAGTGGTACGACCGGCAGTCGCACCAATCAAGAACCCACGAGCCTGAATATCACCAGCCAACCAGGCGAGATCACCAATACGCTGGAAACCAAACATAGAGTAATAAACGTAGAAAGGCACCATTGGCACACGATAAGTGCTGTAGGCTGTTGCGGCAGTAATCCACGCAGACATGGCACCGGCTTCGTTAATCCCTTCCTCCAGAATTTGGCCCTTTTTGTCTTCCTTGTAGTACATGATCTGGTCGTGATCATGGGGCGTATAGTGCTGGCCCCCGGAAGAATAAATCCCTAACTGGCGGAACATTCCTTCCATACCAAAGGTACGCGCCTCATCAGGCACAATAGGCACAACCTGTGAGCCCATATTTTTGTCTTTCGCTAGGGTAGAAAGGTAGCGAACGAACGCCATAGTGGTAGAAATCTCTCGCTCACCAGTCCCCTTCAGCAAGCCTTTAAATTTGTCCATTTCGGGTAATTTAAGCGGCTCAAAGTCCGAAACGCGGGAAGGCAGGTAACCGTTAAGCACCTCACGACGCCTGCGCATATACACCATTTCAGGTGAATCCGGCGCAGGACGGTAGTAAGGAACCGTCTTTAACTCGTCGTCAGAAATAGGAATACCAAAGCGATCACGGAATTTTTTCAGGTCTTCCAAGTCGAGCTTTTTCACAGAGTGAGCAACGTTCGCCGACTCGCCGGAGGCGCCCATGCCGTAACCTTTTACGGTCTGAGCAAGAATCACCGTTGGATGCTTCTTGTGATCAACTGCGTCAGCGTAGGCCGCATAGACCTTCTGAGGGTCATGACCACCGCGGTTCAACTGGAAGATTTCCTCGTCAGACATATCGGAAACCAGTTCCAGCAACTCGGGGTATTTACCAAAGAAATGCCCACGGGTATATGCACCGCCATTCGCTTTGTAGTTCTGCATCTCACCATCGCAGACTTCCATCATGCGTTTCTGTAGCAAGCCTGACTTATCTTTCTCTAGCAGGCGATCCCAGCCGCCTCCCCAGACCAGCTTAATTACATTCCAGCCAGCCCCACGGAATACACCTTCAAGCTCCTGAATGATTTTACCGTTACCTCGCACAGGACCGTCTAAGCGCTGAAGATTACAGTTGATAACGAAGATCAAGTTACCCAGCTGCTCGCGACCAGCCAAAGAAATAGCGCCCAATGTTTCCGGCTCATCACACTCACCATCACCGAGGAATGCCCAAACCTTGCGATCACCACGCGGAGAAAGACCACGCGCCGACATATAGCGCATAACATGCGCTTGGTATATAGACTGAATCGGCCCCAAGCCCATGGATACCGTCGGGAATTGCCAGTAGTCCGGCATCAACCACGGGTGCGGGTATGAGGAAAGACCATTGCCATCAACTTCGCGGCGGAAATTATCAAGCTGCTCTTCGGAAAAGCGACCCTCCAAATAGGAGCGCGCATAGATACCGGGAGAGATATGACCCTGAAAATAAATGAGGTCACCGCGCTGTTCACCATCATCGCCACGGAAAAAGTGGTTGAAACCGACTTCATAGAGTGTTGCTGAGGAGGAAAACGATGAGATATGCCCCCCAAGTGCGTCCGCATTATCGTTTGCGCGCATTACCATTGCCATCGCATTCCAGCGAACCAATGAGCGAATTCGACGCTCCATATGCTCGTCGCCGGGTGAGCGCTTCTCTTCGCTTGCGGGAATAGTATTGATGTATGGGGTTCTGATAGCTGTTGGTAGGCGTACACCGCTATGGGTTGCCTTGTTAGCCAATTCAACTAATAGATAACGGGCGCGATCTGGGCCGCTATGCCGAATTACCGATTCTAAAGCCTCTATCCACTCCTGAGTTTCAAGAGCATCAGTTTCCTCAAGCATTCAAGCCTCCTATTGTAACCACCAGGGAAAGGTAGTTTTTTAGATAAATGTATTCTCGCCAACGCTACTTATAGTGGTAACCATAAGCATCGACTGCTCAGTTTTTCATCGCTTGGATAATGTGGTTTTGCCTGTCAGTAAGGATTACGCCGACCGATTGAAGAATAGTGCTCTATTCCTCGTATCACCAAAATCATTTCTAACCTTGGGGGTTGAGTTTCCGGGGTAGAAATAAGTGGGTAACAATCAGCTGCAACTGCTAAATGACACTACTGTTTAATGGCTGATTACAATTTAAACGGTAGCGGGAATTGCGCGGCAGTGTGTCCTACTAACAAAAAACCTGAGGTGTGCGAGATTTTTTGGTGTCACGATTCTACACATATAAATTTCAATAAGCCAGCGGTCAAATTAGCTGCGATGCAGCATAATTTTGTATAACAAAACCAGGAGAAAAGCAGGCTCAAACTACGAATACCGGGTCAAGAGCAACCCCTAGCTGCGCTTGGCTGTACCCGAACTCAGATCGAATACGGCCGTATCACGGCGCTTTCCCGGCTGCGTCTTCATCTTGAATACAAGTTTTGTTATCGGCACCAAAATTCGACACGGTTGGCCATGCATTGATAATCGCTTTACATAGCGTAGCCAACGGAATAGCGAAGAAAACCCCCCAAAAACCCCACAAACCACCGAACACCAACACAGACAAAACAATAACAACGGGGTGCATTTTAACCGCCTCGGAAAAAAGCACCGGCACAAGTACGTTGCCATCAAGCATCTGAATAACGCCATACGCAATCATCACGTAGAAAAACTCGTTAGACCAACCCCACTGAAAAAAACCGATCATAGCAACGGGTAACGTAACAACCGCCGCACCAATGTATGGCACTAACACAGAAAGCCCTACGGCAATCCCCAGAAGCAACGCATATTGCAAGCCCAATATGCTGAAGATAACGCTACTTACACCGGCTATTATCACTATTTCTATAGCTTTGCCGCGAACATAATTCGCAATCTGCAAATTCATTTCGCGCCAAATTTCAGTCATTACCGGCCGGCGGCTGGGTAAGGTATTGCCCAGCCATGCAAGCATAACCTCACTGTCTTTCAAAAAGAAAAAAACCAGAATCGGGACTAACACTACATATATCAACACGCCAACCAATACCGGTAATTGCGCCAGCGAAAACGACAATATACTCTGCCCCCACTGGGTCATTTCAATTTGTAAAGCATCAATTAATTCCTTAACTTGCATCTCTGAAACTAACGCAGGGTATTTTTGCGGCAACAATAATAAAACCTGCTGGCCTTGCACCAACATTCTAGGGGTTTCATTCAATAAATTAATTAACTGCCGCCAAAAAGCCGGCACAATAAACAACATGCACAACAAAAGTGCGCTCGTCAAAACAAGGAACGTAATACTAACGGCAACGTTGTGATACACCCCCCAAGATTTCAATTTAAGCACCATCCCCTGCATCAAAAAAGCAATAATTATGGCCGCAATCATTGGCGCCAGCACAACCCCAAGACTGGCCAATATGACGATACCCACCACAAGGATAACGGCAACGAGAACGGCCTCCTCATCGGCGAAGTAACGCTCCAGCCAAGTTTGAAATATTTTTATCATGAGATCTGAATTCAGCCTTTTTGGATAATGTATTGATAACAACCATCGGTTGATTCATGGCTGACAAGGGTATGATCTGAAAGCTTGGCAAAAGCCTGTATGTCCCGCTCGGAACCAGGGTCAGTTGCAAGTAACCTCAGGGTCTCACCCCTGTTCAATTTGCTCAGCCCCTGCTTAGCCTTAAGCAACGGCATTGGACACGATAGGCCCATTGCATCTATAGTCAGATTCGTTTCAATGGTGGGCATTTGAACAGTCGGGGAACCTCGGAGAGTAAATAAGCGTCTAACACTTTGGAGTCGCGGAATTATAGTTCATAGACCCCTCCAGATAGAACAAGAGAATAGGATAAAGCCGGAATTAATAGCTGGCCGAAAAGCACAAGGTTTAAGCATTTTGTATAAGTCACAACCCACAGCAAGAGTATTAAATAGCGTTTACCGGCTCCTGATATCAATTCTGGTAGGGTTATCGCTGTCGAATTTGGTATTTTCCGCCGACCTCCAAATTCCAGAACTGGGCGGCAGCAGTGCAGGCCTGATTACCCCAGCACAGGAATATGATCTGGGCCAGAAGTGGCTTCAGGTTTATCGAGCCCAGGTACCCACCACATCCGACCCCTTCCTGCAGGTCTATATTGAACGGCTGGTTCGACAACTTGCGACCTACAGTCAGCTCCAAGATCGACGCCTTGAGATCCTCGTTATTGAAAACCCTACGCTGAACGCATTTGCCGTACCTGGGGGTATCATCGGCGTACATACAGGCTTATTCCGTTACGCCGATACTGAAGAACAGCTAGCATCGGTTCTCGCGCACGAAATCGCCCACCTCAGCCAGCGTCACTATGCAAGGCGCATTGAACAACAAGCCAATGCCAGTACCTCGCTAATCGCCGCCTTTGTTGCGAGCATTATCCTTGGTATGACAGCGGGCAGTGACGCTGGTATTGCCGCTATCGCCGCCGTGCAGGCTGGCGCCCTTGATGCACAGTTGCGCTTTAGCCGGCAAATGGAGCAGGAAGCAGACCGTATTGGTATGGAAACATTGGTACGCAGCGAAATGGACCCTTACGCAATGTCAAAAATGTTCGAAAACATGCTGCACGCATCTCGCTTCACCCGCCGCCCCCCCGAATTTCTTATGACCCACCCGGTCACGGAATCGCGCGTTTCCGAGGCGCGGCTTCGCGCGCAACAAGAAAGTGTAGGCGCCAGTTCGACCAAACTTATATACGAACTCGTTAAGGTACGTGCACACCTATTACACGAAAAAAACCGCAATACGGCCGTGCAAATTTTCGAAGATGAAGTACGTGGCGACCGCTACAGTGATACCGCTGCCAATTACGGTCTAGCGCTCGCGCTTATCCGTGACGAGAAAACCAAGCGTGCGCAACAATTGGTATCGGCACTGTTAAAAGAAGACCCGCGCAACGACTTTTTTCTAGTCGCTCAAGTAGACATTTATGCAAGCGAAAAGAAGTACGAGCAAGCGATTACACTGCTGGAAAAAGAGCTAAAACAACAGCCCAATAACCACGCCTACAACACCCGAATAGCTGAAGTTCTTATGCAAGCAGGCCAATACAATTACTGCAACCAGATACTGCGCATGCACGTAAAACGCCGCCCAAAGGATGACTACATTTGGTACCTGCTGGCCGAAGTGGAAGGGCTTGCGGGCAATATTTTTGAAGTTCACATGGCTCGAGCGCAATACTTTAAGCTTAACGGCCTGTTTGATAAAGCTGAAATCCAAATGGCTAATGCTCTACGTTTGGTAAAAAACACAGACGAACAGACTAGGGCGAAAATTCAAGAAGAGCTAAAATCTATTCGTAAAATGCGGCGAGAACTGGCGGATTTCTAAACGTGGGAGCCTATACTTGAGAGGCGCAACATCTATGCGCCCCCGCAATAAACTAAAGCTGAGGAGAAAACTAAAAAGCCCATTGGCTGGACCCCAACCATTGACTAGCGACTTCTATACTCATCGGTTTGGCAATAAAAAACCCCTGCACACTGTCGCAATCATATAGATGAAGCCGCTGATATACATCATCCGTCTCAACGCCTTCCGCGACCACTTTTATACCCAGGTTGTGTGCCAAGTTTATAGTGGAATTTACAATAATTTCATCCTGCTCATCGTCGAGCATACCCAACACAAAAGACTTATCAATTTTTAATGTTTCCACAGGCAGCCTTTTCAGGTAGGCGAGGGAAGAATAACCCGTGCCGAAATCATCAACAGAAAACACGACACCCAGCTCCGCCACTTCCTCCATCACTTGCTTCGCCTTTTTAGGGTCTACCAATAGAACCGATTCGGTAATTTCCATTTCCACATGCTTTCCGGACAACTGATACCGTTCTAATAGCTTCTTCACTTCACTTGGTAATCGATCATCCGTCACATTTCTCGCTGACAAATTTATTGCGATGGTGATGTCATAACCCTGGTTCCGCCATATAGCACACTGCTTGATAGCGTTTTCCATCACCCAACAGGTCATCGGGTACATCATATTCGACTTTTCGGCAATGGGAATAAATTCCCCTGGCGGCACCATACCCACCACAGGATGATTCCAGCGCAGCAATGCTTCAAAGCCGTAGACCTTGTGGCTTTTCATGTCAATTTTTGGCTGAAAATGTAACATTAAACCCTCCTCTCTCACCGCACGACGCAGTGCTCCCACTAGCTCTAGTCGAGTTGGAGAATGGGGGTCGAACTCAGGGTCGTATACAGACACGCCTTTTAGAGCGCTCTTCGCGTGGTACATGGCAACATCGGCGTATCGCATTAAAGTACTTAGATCTTGCGCTTGGGTTGGGTAAATGGAGATACCAATACTGGCACTGACTTCCGAACGAATATTTTCAATATCAAAAGGCTCGGTCAAACAATCGAGGAAACGGTGCCCCATCACAACAGCTTGGTGACTATTACGAATACGCGGCAAAAATATCGCAAATTCATCGCCGCCCAGCCGGGCCACCATGCCGTCCATTTCCGACAATTCAGCCTCCAAGCGCGGCCCCAATTGTTGCAACACAGAGTCGCCAGCCCGGTGCCCAAGGGTATCGTTTATTTCCTTAAAACGATCCAAATCAATCAGCAGTAAGGCCATCAGCCGGTTCTGCCCGGGGAGGTTTTGTAACGTATTTTCAACGGTGGAATAGAGTAAAGTACGGTTGGGCAAGCGGGTTAGTGAATCGTGATTGGCAAGGTACTCCATATGATCAAGGTTGCGCTTTTGTGAGCTAATGTCGCGGGTAATCCCCCAAGCCCGCGTTAGAAAACCATTTTCAACAATACCGATAGCTGTAGTTTGCATGGTTTTCGGCGAGTCCAGGCTGCCTCCTTGTCGAGTAAACTCACTGTCATCCAGCTTGTAGCCCTGCTCAACAAAGGTACTCACATGTTTCCTTCCGGACAAAGAGCCGCTGCGATGCAGCGGGATGCCAATCACTTCGTCTGCGTTTGCTGCATCAAAAAGAGCAGCCAAAGTATCATTGCATTCAGCCAATAGTGCGCGCTGAAGAATCTGCTTAACCTGGGTGTCGATACCCAGGCGCGTATCCACCGGTGGGCACAAATCATAGCGCCATATCGCATCAGCGCTATTGAATATAAAAGCCTTGTACCGGGCCTCACTTTCCCGAAGCGCTCGTTCAGCTTCAACATCCGCTGTAATATCCAGAATCACCAATATTACGCCAACGACCTGATTCTCAGTATCCGATACCGGTAACTTATCAACGCTAAACCAACACTCAACCCCGTGCTCAAACGTCCTCTCCCGCACGGCCCTGGAGGGAACGCCAGTTCGAGCCACCTGCATCAGTTCACGCTGCGTTTCATTTGGGTCCGCCCAGTGCTGGATAAGCTCGAGGAAGCCCTTTCCCTTAACTTCAGCGAACGGGTGTTTTTGGCACGCCTTTCGATTGGTAAAAGAAATAACCCCCCAGCGGTCCAGGTAGTAGATCGCCGCACTCATATTGTTAAGTATACTGACCAGTTCGGCTTGCCTAGTGGGATCAAATTGCCGAAAACCAGCAATATCCAAAAGTAAATGACTCTTCGGGGGGTTAACCAAACGTACACCCTTTAATTCATACCGTTAATTGCTCTTCAAAAGCGGCAACTAGACGCAAATCGAATGAGAGACCAAATAGAGTATAGAACAGGAAAGAATGGCGGCAGATTCCTCTTACATTGAAACATTCTTTAAGCTGGCACTAATGTACTTTTAAACGAAGAAAGGCCACCTCCAATCAATCGGCATTTGTGCTGCCAAGCTGACACCCGCAGTGGCGGCAAAAAATCGCATCGGTTTCGTGCCCAGAAACGGAACACCCCCCGCATACCAAAGACTTCCGCACACGCTGCATTTCCTGCGCAAGCTCTGCTGTAAAGATACCCGTAGGCACAGCCAAAATAGAATAGCCCGTTAACATCGCCGCCGAGGCAATGATTCGCCCTAGCCCTGTATGCGGTGTGATATCGCCATAACCGACCGTAGTGATAGTCACAATCGTCCAATAGATACTTGTGGGAATACTGCTAAAACCATGTTCTGGCCCCTCCACGAGGTACATCATCGAACCGAAAATTGTCGCTAAAACAAGAACCGACATGAAAAATACCAATATTTTTCGCCGAGACATCAGCATCGCTCGCATTAAAATATTCGCTTCCGACCAATAGCGGATCAGCTTCAAAATGCGGAAAATACGTAGCACTCGCAACAACCGAATAACCAGAAGATAGTTGGCCCCGGCAATAAAAAGGCTTAGATAGCTGGGCAACACCGATATAAAATCCACCACACCGTAAAAGCTGAAAATGTAGCGGAACGGCTTGGGGGAACAGTAGATCCTCACCATATATTCCAGCGTAAATACAAGAGTAAAAGCCCATTCGGTTACATACAGGTAGTTCTGCCACTGCTCGGAAAAACCAGCCATGGAATCGAACATTAACGCGAGAACACTGAGCAGTATCAGGAAAATAACCACAATGTCGAAGCGTTTACCTAGCGGGGTATCCGTACCAAAAATAACTTCGTAGAGCTTTGCCTGTAAATCAGACGGGGTAAAGGGCGAATTGGCAACCATAGCGCTTCCTTTTTTCGCCAGAGTATACCCTTCCGGCCGTAAAAATAACTACGTAAGTTATAATCCACACCTTTATGGTCATGGGTTCACAACATGAAAAACAGCAAACTGGTCTATTCAACCGATGGTGGGCGAATCAAAGAAGGCGCGACCAAAACCGCGCCAGCTCAAACCGATGGCATTATTCGTATCCGCCGAGAAACCAAAGGTCGCAAAGGCAAGGGCGTTACCACCCTCAGCGGCTTCGAACTCGAAGAAAAGCCGTTAAAAGATCTCGCCAAAAAACTCAAGCAAATCTGTGGAACCGGCGGATCAGTAAAGGGTGGGGTAATTGAAATTCAAGGAGATCATCGCGAAAAGCTTGTAGAACAATTAACAAAGCTGGGGCATAACACCAAACTAGCCGGCGGTTAAGCCAAGCAATGCCGCCAGTCTGGTTTATTTCTTGCTGAGACTCTTAAACACGCCCGTTATGGGCCAGTTTTGTCAAAAACTTGACGACAAAGGGTTCCAGCATTATGACTTCCGATATTTGGCTTATTCTCGACAGCATACTTAAAATTGGCCTCGGCGCGCTTGTTGCGACTGCCTGCTTTTGGCTGGGTAAACGCTGGCGAGAGGAAACCCCCTTTGATCTGTCCCCTAAGAGCAAACGTATTGGCCTACTAGAGCAGATATCCTCAGATGTTGGCCACGTAAATCACAGTTTTGCTAAGTACTCCTCCCTGGTCATTGAATCGACTCGCTTTGGTAAGCGCTGGCCTCCGGCTAGAAAACAGGAACTTGAGCGCGTAAATTCAGAATTAGTAAAAGAATTCGAGCGTCTCTCGTCTGCAGAAGCGCGCTTACTGATGCTAGGGGAAAAAAATATGGAGAAAACCCTACGCTTGTATGCGGCTAGAATCGCACTCTTCCGCAAGCAGGTTTATGTGGGCAGACAGGATATCAGTGAACAGGAAATTGCCGACCTGAAAATATCGATAATGCAATTAAGGGAACAGTTTTACGACATTCTCAGCCGTCGATACGACAAACTTTTGGCGGCTTAACAAGTAAAATTTGGCGTTAAGCTTTCTTTTAAACAGCAAGGAATAACACTAAAAGAATACTCAGGCGGGAAATTCCGCAGCGTATTTTGCTACCCACTCTTCCGCGGCCTCTTCACTACTCAAGTGTCGCCCCTCTTCTTGGCGCACCAAAGTTCTGTAGTGTTCGATATGGCAAACCTGCTCAACCATACGCACGCTAAATTGTGTTGAGGGTTCATTAAACTGTACGCCAACAGCGAAATGGTCTCCTTCTGGCCTGCACCAAGCAACAACACCGTCTGCTTCATAGGGTGGGTTTTCAATAGCAATCTCTATATGAATTTGTGTTCCTTTGCGTACCGGGCAATCAGCGCTGAAACACAAACCTCCATGACTAACATCGCGCAAGTGATCGGATGCAAAAAAGTTTTTTTCCAACTCTACGATGGTTTTTTTTTGGATTCTTCCCAAGCAATAATTGATAGGAATATCTGAAGGGTGTCGAATAAACTGGCGCATAAGGGAATCATCATCATAAAACCAGTGGCTCCAGTAATTGAACCATCCCATCCATGAGCCGATGAAAGTGTTTACAACCGGATTTGCATCACCGAAGTGTCTATTTTCAATTTTAACTGTCATTGCTGCCTCGCATTGAAAGCCAGATACCACATCAACCTTACATCAACTTGCTGAAACTCAGCTGAACACACCCAGTTTGGCATCAAATTAATATAGGAGCTTCCATTTCCGTTTATACACGCATCTTTCATTCCAGCTTTCAATTTTAGACACGTTATTCCTTAGCAAGGTTGTACGAATACCCGACAAACAAACGCAACTCACGGCTCTGTAGGGCAAAATACCCTACAGATACGTCTTACTCACACACTGAAAAACCTAAAGTGATTCCCCGCTTCTCAAAAATCACATGCGTATGCAGCGATTAGCGGCACGTCCATACGCCGAACTTCAACTCGACATAATGAATAGCGCTGAGTTAAATACGCCCGGTGACAGAAACCTCTACACGCAAACATTTCACTAGCACGATGAAGAAGTAACGGCCACAAAGTCCATTACTTAAGGTATAGCTGATAAATAACAGCCAAAAGCAAGCTTATAGTGTAATTGACTATTTTGATGCCACGAAAAGACAAACGGCGCGTCTATAAAAGCAAACTGCACGACGGAACAGGGATGATATACACAATAGAAATTTAAAAAGACTAAAACAGCGCCTGCTGCTCTATAAGAGTTTTGACAGGCCCAAACGTTTTCCGATGGATAATGGTTGGACCCATCAGTTTTAAAGCCGCAATATGGGCTTTAGTTGGGTAGCCCTTATGCTTTGCCAAACCATAACCGGGGTATCTGGCATCAAGTTCAAGCATTTCACGATCACGGGTCACTTTTGCTACAATCGATGCGGCGCTGATCTCCTCTATAAGACTATCTCCTTGCACCACAGCCTCGGCAGAATACTGCCACACCGGTAATCGATTACCATCAACAAACACATGATGCGGCTGAAGTGACAGCGACTCCACTGCGCGCTTCATCGCCAACATGCTAGCATGAAGAATGTTAAGTTCGTCAATTTCTTCGACATTCGCGCGCGCAATCGACCAACTCTTGCTGCGCTCGCAAATCTGCTCATATAATTGCTCACGCTTTTTTTCCGAAAGCTTTTTTGAGTCGGCCAATCCTACAATTCCATGATCTGCCCCAAGTACCACCGCAGCCGCAACCACGTCACCAGCCAAAGGCCCACGCCCCACTTCATCCACACCCGCAATAATAGTATTAGGCTTTGCCATGGATATCTCTCCTTTGCACCAATAGCTCACAAATAGCATCGGCGGCCGCCGCATCGGCATTCCGCCGCAAAGACAAATGAATATCGCGGTAACTAGCTTGCAATTGATTTACGTACCCTACGTCTTGAAGCATCTGACCTAGCGCCTTAGCAATATTTTCTGGCGTGGCCTCGTCTTGCAATAATTCAGGAACCAGCTGCTTGCCCGCCAATAAATTGGGCAACCCAACAAAAGGGCTTCGTACCAACCGGCGAAGAATTTGCCACGAAAGCCAAGCCATTTTATAGGCAATAACCATTGGTTTTTTCAGTAGCAGCGCTTCGAGAGTGGTTGTACCAGAAGCCATAAGTACCACATCGGCCGCGGCCATTACAGCATGGGAATTTTGCAAAACTACTTTTAACGGTAACTCAGGAAAATCCTGCGTGAGTAACTGAATTTGCTCCAAACGCTTTTCATTCGCTGCAGCCACTACGAACTGGATATTCGGCAGGACTTCTGTGCAGAGTGTAGCCGCTTCGAAAAATACTCTACCAAGATGCTTAACTTCTGCCCCCCGACTACCCGGTAAAAGGGCCACTACTTTCTGTTGGGGTGAAATAGATAAACCCAGCTGATTACGCGCATCCTGTTGGTTGGGCTCTAGCGCAATATCGTCAGCCAGCGTATGACCTACACAAGTGACACGAACCTCGTGGTCGCGGTAAAAGTTTTCCTCAAACGGGAAAAGCGTTAACATCAAGTCCACAGCGCGTTCGATCTTTTTTACCCGCCCCTGGCGCCAAGCCCATACGGACGGGCTAACATAGTGCGCCGTCGGGACACCAGCAGCACGAATACTTTGCTCCAGCGATAAGTTAAAATCCGGGGCATCAATACCAATAAAAATATCGGGAGGGTTGGCAATAAAATGCTTACGCAGCTGCTTTCTTATTGAGAGGAGTTCTGGCAAACGTTTTAACGGTTCCACCAGGCCCATAACCGCCAAGCGCTCCATATTAAACAATGACCGAAATTCCAGAGCCTCCATTCGCGGACCACCGATACCCTCAAACTCACATTGTGGAAACCGGCGCTTTAATTCGGCAACTAGGCCTGCACCCAAGATATCACCCGAGGCTTCGCCTACAACAATACCCACACGCTTGATTTTTAGCGGGGGTATCGAATTACCTTGTTCACTCATTAGCGAACAATTCCCCGCTTGGAGGATTTAAGGGAGTCGAGTAAGGGCGTAAGAACGGCCGTGTTGGAACTCAAGGAACCCAACTCTTCAATCGCCTTCTCCAGCGTTAGCCCACGGCGATAAATAATTTTGAAGGCTTTGCTCAACATTGAAATTTCTTCTCGGCTAAAACCGCGTCGTTTCAAACCTTCCATATTAATGCTGCGAGCAGCTGCAGGAGCACCTGCAACCGTCATGTAGGCAGGAATGTCTTTACCTACCGCACTGCCCATACCGGTAAAACAATGCTCACCCAGATGACAAAACTGATGTACCAGAGTAAATCCACTGAGAATAGCCCAATCACCAACAATAACGTGCCCGGCCAGCGCAGCATTATTAACCAAAATACAGTGATTACCGACAACACTGTCATGACCAATATGGACATAAGCCATTAGCAGGTTATCATTGCCTATTACCGTCTCACCACGATCTTGAATGGTTCCACGGTGCAATGTCGCGCCCTCTCGAATAACATTGTTGTCGCCAATGATTAAACGAGTAATCTCACCCTGATATTTTAGATCTGGCGTATCCTCACCAACAGAAGAAAACTGATAAATTTTATTGTTTTTACCAATATGTGTTGGCCCTTTTATCACCACATGGGAGGCCACAACGGTGCCCTCCTCGATCACAACATCTGGCCCAATGGTTGTCCATGGACCAACCTCAACACCGGGTGCTATATCGGCTTTCGGGTCAACAATTGCCTGTGAGTGAATCTTGGTTTCGGCCATATTAAAGTTCGCAGCAATAATTTAGAGGGGTATAGGCATTATGCCACAGCGCGGTCGGCACACATTATGATAGCGCTGGTTACTAGGTGACCGTCAACCTTGGCTAAACATTCAAACTTCCATATACCTCGTTTCACCGAAACAATCTTAGCCTCAAAAAACACTCGGTCGCCCGGAATTACCGGCCGCTTAAAACGCACTTTATCAACGCCCGCATAAAGGTATATCGAGCCTTCGTCTGGCGTTTTATTCATAGTTTTAAAACCAAGCACTCCACACGCTTGGGCCATGGCTTCAAGTAAAAGGACGCCGGGAAACACGGGGTAATTTGGAAAGTGACCCTGAAAAACTTCCTCGTTAATTGAAACGTTTTTATAAGCGACAATGGATTCCCCCTCCACCAACTCGGTAACCCGATCAATGAATAAAAACGGATAACGATGTGGTAGGTATTTACGAATTTCCTGGATATCTAGCATATATGGGTCCTCAATGCTTACAGCACCTCCCACTTAAGAGAAAGGCGATTATTTAGTCAATACAGTTAAAACGAAGAAAGGCGTTATTTTACAGCTTTCTCAAGATTTTTAAGGCGGGTGGCAATATCGTCCAGCTGTGTGTAACGCACAGAGTTACGACGCCATTTTTTTACATTCTGAACCGGGAGTATGGATGCGTAAGCTCCAGGTTCAGAGATACCTTTGGTAACGATAGTGCCACCATGAAAATAGGTGTTATCGGCAATTTCGATATGACCGTTAATTGCAACAGCACCCGCAATCTGGCAGTTTTTACCGATAGTGGTACTACCCGCAATACCAACACACCCCGCAATTGCCGTACCTTGGCCAATATGCACGCCGTGGGCTATATGAACCAAGTTGTCGATAATGACCCCGTCTTCTATCACCGTATCAGTTAGCGCGCCCCGATCAATAGAAGTATTGGAACCAATCTCAACCCGGTTACCAATTTGGACGCCGGCTATCTGATGAATTTTAACCCAGCCATCTTTGGAGGGGGCAAAACCAAAACCATCGGAGCCCAACACCGTGCCACTGTGGACAACCACCTGATGGCCAATGGAAACGCCCGCGTAGACAGTGACGTTTGCGTGCAATACACAGTCATCACCAATAACGCTGGTATCACCAATGACACACCCGGCTGAAATTTCTGAATTGGCTCCCACCTGTGTATTTTCACCAATGACAACACCGGCACCAATGCGAGCAGATTTAGAGATATTCGCCGTTTTGGCCACAACAGCCGTTGGGTGAATACCCTCGGCTAGCCGTTGTCGAGGGTCAAACAAATGACTGAGCTGCGCATAGGCCATATAAGGGTCTTCAACCAGCAACTTGTTGCCATCAAAAAGCGTTTGCTGGGCTGGCTTAAGCACCAAAATCCCGGCTTCACATTCGGGCAAATATTTTTCGAACTTTTCCTGGGCGAGGAACGTCAAATGCAGCGGCTGCGCCTGCTCAAGAGTAGCAATTGCACTAACCGTTGCATCTACATCACCTGAAAACTCACACTGTAAAAATTCAGCGAGCTGTTGTAGCGAATATTGCTGCGCGGCCACTGACGTTCTCCTTGCCAATTCCAAAATACTAAAAAGCTATTATTAGTTACTTAGCCTTGTCGAGACCTTCAACAACTTTTGCGGTGATATCGAGCGAAGGTTGAACGAGATATACGGACTGAGGGCGTAAAATAATATCGATGCCGTCTTCTTTCATAATGCTATCCAAAACACCTTTCAGCTTGGGTTCCAACTCGTCAGCCAATTTTTTCATAACAGCTGCGTTTTCCGCTTGAATTTTTTTAACCGCCAATTGCAAATCGGCTTGGACATACTCCATTTTTTTACGGTGTGCAGCACCCTGCTCTTGTGACCAAGTCATACCCTTAGTTTCGGACTCTTTAGCTAGCGCTTTTAAATCGGCCTGCAGGCTTTCGATTTGCGCCGTCATCTTGGCGTACTCAGCATTAGCTTTTAGTTGCTCTACCGTTTGAGCCGCCAGCTTGGTACCCATCATCGCACTTTCGTGATTAAAAATAGCAATCTTTCCTGCAAAAGCCAGATTGGCAGTGGCCATAAGTGCCACAACTGCAAGTAATTTTTTAATAGTCATAATTTTTTCTCTCGTTAAGAATTAAAAACCGGTACCGAATGAGAACTGAAATGCCTCTGTTTGATCATTCTCATTTCTATGCAGGGGAACCGAATAACTGAATGTCATAGGGCCAAAGCCCGAAATCCAAGTAAAACCAATACCTGCGGAGGAACTGAGGTGCTCTGTTCCAAATTCGTGACAATTTAACTGCTCAAAATCATCTGGTCGGCAATAACCGGAAAATGCATTACCGGCATCAACGAAGGTAACCAACTGCATAGAACGTGTATCTTCAATGAATGGAATGGGCAGAATAATTTCGGCACTGAACTCAGAAATAATGTTGCCTCCAATTGAGCGTAGGTAGGCTTGGGTTGCACTGGACATAATCTTACCGGGCTCACAGCGTTGTAAACCACCGCTAACAGATCCCTGCCACGTTGGGTCCTCACACACTACATAACTCGGCACTAATCCGCTCAGCTCGACAGGCTGAACTTGTCCGTCGCGGTTTAAATCTGTCCAACCGGTTGGCTCTGAAGTTGTAGAGTAAGCCCAAGGGGGGGAACCACGTGGACCCAATGTCGAGCGCTCAAACCCGCGCACAGAACCAAAACCACCCGCGTAATAATTCTCGAAGAATGGAAGCTCATCCATATCACCGTAGCCATCGCCATAACCTAGCTTGGTTCTTAAACGTAGGGTGAACGCCCTAGTAAGAGGAAAAAATATCTGACCGGTGTAGGTAAGTTTGTAGTACTCCATTTCACTGCCCGGTACCGTGGCCTCAAAAAAGGCACGCTGTGAACTTCCCCGTGTAGCGAGAATACCGCGGTTTAGGGTAACCCGGCTCCAATTGAACGACATGGTGGCACTACTGAATTCGTCACCATAGCGATCGATAAAACCAGGAACAGTTTCCTGAATTTGGTCATCTGTCAGAGCATAGGTCGGAATAGAAAACTCGACTGGCTGGCTGGAATCAAAGGGTACGTTGTCTGACTGCAAGATATAATTCATCGAAGTAAAGTCATCAAGCTTCGGGCTACTGATAATCTCCTGCGGCGCATAGCTGCCGGTACGTAATTTTTGGTTGATAAAGCCCACACCAAAACCAACGCGCGAAATTTCAGAAATGGGGTAACCGAAATTAACGTCAACCCCATAGGCATCAGTACTATAGCTAGATACATTAATCCGCGAATAGTCACGTGTCCGATAATAAGCGCTGAAACCGCGACTTACGCCATCTGGCGTAAAGTATGGGTCCTGATAGCTGTAGTTGTAGAGGGTTTGGTAATTGTTTTTGTTAACGCCAAAACTAACCTGCTTACCCGTACCCAACCAATTGTTTTGCTGCACACTCACGCCAAGGTTAAGGCCAGTGGTTTGGGCATACCCAACGCTGGCCTGAATGGTCCCAGAAGCTTGCTCCTCTACGTTGTAGTCAACATCGATTAAATCGTCGGTGCCGGGAACATCGGTTGTCTCAACCTGTATTTCTTTAAAGTAACCAAGGCGCTCCAATCGAACCTTTGACTGTTCAATACGCGAGTTGGAGGCTGATGCACCTTCCAGCTGGCGCATTTCGCGGCGCAGTACTTCATCACTGGTTTTAGTATTACCGCGGAAATTGATACGGCGCACATAAACGCGCTGACCGGGATCGACAAAAAACGTAACATCAACAGTATGATCTTCTTCGTTTTTAGCGGGTATACCGTCTACTTTGGCATTGGTGTAACCCGAGTTACCCATCATGGTAGTGACATATTCCGAGGTATCGGTCATGTCTTTCTGAGAAAAAATTTCTCCGTCTCGCAGCAACACCACTCGTCGTAAACGGCTCTCGGGAATAATAGGGTCGCCGGCAATATCAATAGATTTAACCCGGTACACCTCACCCTCTTTAACGTTCAGTGTGATAAATACCTGTGTTTTGTCGGGGCTGATGGATACCTGACTAGACAGCACTTCGAAGTCTAAGTAACCACGATTCAGGTAATACGATTCCAACGTTTCAATATCACCGGTAAGTTTTTCTTTTGCGTATTGATCACTGCTGGTGAAGAAGGAGTTCCACTCAGAGGTCGTTAGCTCAAAAAAGCTGAACAGTTCTTTATCAGAAAAGACTTTATTGCCAACAATATTCAGGTGCTTGATACGTGCAGACTTGCCTTCATCAACCTGAATATCGATAGTCACCATATTGTTGGGTTCATCGCTTACTTCAGCTTCAACGGATGCACCGTAGCGTGCCCGCGAAACATATTGGCGCTCCAGCTCTCGGGTTATGCCCTGAAGTAAATCCTGCTGCAGGATTTCACCCTCACGCATATCGTTCTCTTCCATAACTTCAGTGAGCTGCTCAGTTTTAATCGCCTTATTACCATCGATATTGATCGATTTAATCGAGGGGCGCTCCTTCAGCACAATAATAAGTACATTACCTTCCCGGGCTATTTGAATGCCTGAGAAAAAGCCCGTAGCAAATAGGGACCGAATGGTTTCTCGAATGCCCTCTCGGTCAATCACCTCACCAACTTGCACCGGCAGCGCGGCAAACACCGGACTTGCCGAAACTCTCTGCAAACCTTCAAGGCGAATGTCGTCAACTCGGAAACTTTGAGCCAAACTGGGTGCTGCTATAACAAGCAGCACAAAAAGAACCAAAAATCGTTTCATACTCGTTGGGAAACTCAAAAAAATATCTTCTTATTTGTTATGAATATTGCGGCTCTAAAAGCGCAGTATGTCGTTATATAGAGCGATCACTGTTAAACCCAGTAACATCGCCACCCCCACCTGAAAACCCATTATCTGTATCTTTTCAGAAACAGGACTGCCTTTAACCCACTCGATCAAGCCATACAGTATGTGACCACCGTCAAGCACGGGGATCGGCAAAAGATTAAACACTCCGAGAAGAACACTGATATAAGCGAGCACATTCACGAAGGTCCAAATTCCGGCCTCCGCCGAATGGGCGACAACTTTAGCAATGCCGATGGGCCCACTCAAGTTCTTGGGTGAGATTTCGCCCAAAATAAGCTTCTTCAGTGACAAGAACACCATCGAGACAACATCACCGACCTCGTGTACCGCCTTAGTGAACCCGTCAATCGGCCCATAAGTGTGTTTTCGTACCATGCCTTCAGGCCAAGTACCCTGCTTCCAGGCAATACCCATAAGCACTTTTTCGCCCTGGGGTACTGCCATTTTTCTGGGGGTAACCACCAGCGTGAGAAATTCTTGATCGCCGTCGGCTGTTTGGCGCTCAACCAATACCTCTAGCGGCTGCCCTTCCCGCTGCGCGGTATACCCCGACCACTGTTGGCCTGAATCTTTGACTTCACCGTCGATGGAAACAATTCTGTCTCCTACCTTCAGGCCGCTCTCTGCTGCCGGTGAGCCCGGGTACACATGGCCAATATTGAGAGAACTGGGAGGCATGTAAAAACTAAGACCTAAACCACTGATCACGTCCGGTGCTTCAACACTGCGCAACCAGTTGTCTAGGGTAGCCTGAGACTCGTATACCAATGCCTCTCCGGGGTATTTCACCGTAAAGGTGATCTCGCCAGTCTCCCCCAAGCGAGAAATCAAATAAAGTTCTAGCGCACGGCGAGTTGGTGTTGAGTGTCCATCAACGGCAACAATTTCCTGCCCAGATTCCAAACGCGCAAATTCAGCAATGGAGCCCTGCTCAACGTCGCCAATCACTGGCGACACACTAAAGCTTCCTTGTACCGTGGCCAACAGCCAATAAAGCAATACAGCCAAAATCAGATTGGCTAACGGCCCCGCCAGCGCTATAGCAATTCGTTGCCAAGGCGGCTTCTGGGTAAAGGCGTAGGGCAGATCTTCCGGAGACACTTCGCCTTCACGCTCGTCGACCATCTTGACGTAGCCTCCAAGAGGAATGGTCGACACTGTAAATTCAGTTCCATATTTGTCGTGCCAGCCAAATAATCGGCGACCAAAACCAATAGAAAAGCGCAGCACTTTAACACCACAGCGGCGGGCAACGTAAAAATGGCCAAATTCATGAATACCCACCAACAAGGTTATGGCTATTAAAATGGCTATTGTATTGGTGACAAATTCGAAAACCGTCAAACTCTACTTCCCCTAAACTACGCTAATACTCAATACACTCACTGACTCAGCAGCCAGTGTTCACTTAATTTTCTGGCTTTTAAGTCTGCGTCTTTGACCGCAGCAAGCGAATCTGGTTCGCTGCTTTTCCAAACATCTAAAACGCGGGCTATTAGTTCGGCGATCTGGGTAAAACCTATACGGCCCGCCAAAAATGCCTCTACTGCAACCTCATTCGCGGCATTCAATGCTACGGGATAGTCGCCGCCCACCCGCATAGCCTCAATCGATAGACCTAAACCCGGAAATCGTTCAAAATCCGGTGCGCTGAATTCGAGAGACCCTAGCCGGTAAAAGTTCAAAGACTCTACCTTGGATTCAATTCTAGCGGGCCAACCAAGGCAATTGGCAATGGGTGTACGCATATCGGGCATCCCCATCTGCGCCAAAACCGAGCCATCCACATACTCCACCATCGAATGAACAATGCTCTGCGGATGAATGACCACTTCAATATCCTCAGGCCGCGCCTTAAATAGCCAGCAGGCTTCGATAAACTCCAAACCCTTATTCATCATGGTGGCGGAATCCACCGAGATTTTTTGCCCCATCGACCAATTTGGATGAGCAACGGCCTCTGCAGGTGTTTTATTCGCCAACTCGGTAACCGGTGTTTGCCGAAAAGGGCCGCCGGAACCTGTCAGTAGTATTTTCCGAATACCCGCCTCTCGCAGGCCATTAAATCGCTCTGGTAAGCATTGGAAGATCGCATTGTGCTCGCTGTCGATAGGCAGTAATTGCGCTCCGTGGGTTTCAACCGCATCCGTAAATAACTTGCCGCACATAACCAAAGATTCTTTATTGGCTAGGAGCACTCGCTTTCCTGACGTCACCGCGGACAGCGTTGAATCCAAACCGGCTGCACCGACTATTGCGGCCATTACCGTATCAACCTCCGCTGCAGCGGCTATATCAATCAACCCCTGCTCACCCTCCAACACTTCAGTATCACTGCTACAGGCCGCTAACGATTCTCGCAGTAAGGCTGCTGCTGCGGTATCACGCAAAACAGCGTAGCGAGGCCTAAATTCCATACATTGCTGATGAAGCGCTTCCACGCTGCGATTAGCTCCCAGCGCAAAAACTTGATATTTGTCGGGATGAGTACGAATAACATCGAGAGTGTTAACACCAATCGAGCCAGTGGAGCCCAACACAGAAACTTGCATATGTTTCGCCACTAGGCCACCTTCACAGACCACTGCGTCGCGAGAACGGCCAGTGCAAAAATAGGGGCTGCGGCGACTAAACCGTCAATGCGATCCATAAAGCCACCGTGACCGGGAAGTAAACTACCACTATCTTTCACCCCTTGGTGACGCTTAACCATGCTTTCCAGCAAGTCGCCAAGCACCGAAACGAACGCGGTCGGCACAATAATAGCGATTAACCCTATCCAGCTGCCTTGAATAATCAGCACATTGGCAATAGCGCCCAGAACAAGCGCGAAGAACAAACCTCCGACAACACCCTCCCAGGTTTTTCCAGGGCTCACGCTCTTCGCGAGCTTGGTTCGCCCAAAAGCCTTTCCGGTAAAATAGGCGCCAATGTCCGCCGCCGCCACAGTAGCCACAACCATAAGGACTAACCAGCTACCGCTAGGCTCTGCCCGTAAGTAAAGTAACGCCAGCCAAGCAGGAACCAGCACAAACCAACCCATCAACAAACGAACAGGAACAGAACCCCAAATAACGGCACTTGAGGGGTAGCCCTGAACCCACAGCAGCGCAACAGCCCACCAAATTGCCGCCGAGGTAAACAAACTAAGCAGATATTGGTGATTGGACGCTAAATACAGAAACCAACCCATCAGTATGCCCGAGAGGGCAATAACAAGGGTGTAAAATAGGCGAGCAAGCACTTGCTTCACTCCAGCCAAACCGGCCCACTCCCAGGCGGCAAGGCTCACCACCAACCCAGCCATAACGGCGAAGTAGAGCCAACTCCCAAAAAAGAGAATACCCAAAAAAGGCAGAACCAGCGCAACCGCTGTATAAACGCGTAATTTAAGCACGGGCAGCCTCACTTGCTACCTGATCTCCGGTTTTGCCGAAACGGCGCTGACGACGATAATAGTCGTCTGCTGCACGCTTAAGTGCATCACCGTCAAACTCCGGCCACAGCAGCTCCGAGAAATACAGCTCGGCGTAAGCGGCCTGCCACAATAAAAAATTGCTGATGCGATACTCCCCACCGGTACGAATCAATAGATCCAGCGGGGGTAAATCCGCCGTACTAATATGAGATGACAGCATTTGCTCGCTGATATCGGCGGGCTTCAATTGCCCCATCGCGACTTTTTGCGCAACTTTTTGCACAGACTGAACAATATCCCAACAACCACCGTAGTCTGCTGCAATAACCAATGCAGCATCACCGTTATCGGCAATGGCTTCTGCCTCGTCAATTGCCCTGCGCAGCTTGGTATCAAAACGGTTGCGGTTGCCTATCACCTTAAGGCGTACGCCCTCACTCGCCAGCTTACGCGCCTCTTTTTTTAGATAGCTGTAAAACAGCCCCATCAGCGCCTCGACCTCCTTTGGCGGTCGCCGCCAGTTTTCGCTGCTGAAAGCGAAAACTGTCAAGGTGTCTATATGCGTTTCACGGCAGGCTGACAGCACATCCCGGATCCGCTCTACGCCCGCTCGGTGCCCGGCAATGCCGGTTTTGCCCCGCTGTTTTGCCCAACGATTATTACCATCCATTATGATGGCAACATGGCGCAGAGGGTGGTCGTTCTGGTTATCAGTAACTATCATAGTTGGGTACATCTACACGCTCTTACGCGAGCAATTGCGATTTATATTTCCATCAAATCCTTTTCTTTTACCGCAAGCGCTTTGTCAACTTCAGCGATGTACTTGTCGGTAATCTTCTGGATTTCATCCTGTGAACGACGTTCATCGTCTTCGCCAATTTCTTTCTCCTTGAGTAAATCTTTCACATGGGAGATAGCGTCGCGACGAATATTTCGAATGGATATACGCGCATTCTCAGCTTCGTTACGCGCTTGCTTGATATAACCCTTACGCGACTCTTCAGTGAGCATCGGCATAGGCACACGTATCAGCTCACCAGTAGTTACCGGGTTCAAGCCCAAATCGGACTTCATGATCGCCTTCTCAATTTCTGGCACCATGGCCCTTTCCCAAGGACTGAGCGACAGGGTACGGGCATCCAGTACAGACACGTTAGCTACCTGTGACAAGGGAGTTGGATTGCCGTAGTAATTAACGGTAACCCCATCGAGCAGACTCGGGTGGGCCCGCCCAGTACGAATTTTATTAAAATTTGCTCCAAGTACATCGACGCTTTTGTGCATACGCTCTTCGGCATCTTGTTTAATATCATTCAACATGTGTTACGCCTCTTGTGTCGTATCTTCGATTAATGTTCCTTCGTCTTCACCAACTACAATGCTCAACAAAGCGCCCGGCTTACTCATCTGGAACACACGAACAGGCATGGAGTGGTCCTGACACAGGCAGATTGCCGTTAGATCCATCACACCCAGTTTGTCTTGCAGCACTTTGTCGTAGCTTAAACGGTCATAACGGGTAGCAGAGGGGTCTTTAACTGGATCAGCCGTATACACGCCGTCTACTTTGGTAGCCTTTAGAACGATTTCGGCTTCAACCTCAATGGCGCGTAAGCAGGCGGCGGAATCCGTTGTAAAAAACGGGTTGCCTGTACCAGCAGAAAAAATAACAACCTCTCCGTTTTCCAGCAGGCGCAAAGCTTTGCGGCGGTCGTACTGGTCTGTTACACCGGGCATCGGAATGGCCGACATAACCGAGGAAGAGATATTGGACCGCTCCAGCGCGTCGCGCATAGCCAGCGCATTCATTACCGTGGCCAGCATCCCCATATGGTCACCGGTCACCCGGTCGAGGCCAGCTTGACTAAGCGCTGCTCCGCGAAACAGGTTGCCACCACCAATCACTAAGCCAACCTGTACGCCTATGCCGACGAGCTGACCAATTTCCAGGGCCATCTTGTCGAGGACTTTAGGGTCAATTCCAAAGCCTTCATCCCCCATCAGCTGTTCGCCGCTGAGTTTCAACAAAATGCGTTTGTATTTCCGATCACGCCCACTTGGTGACATACGAGTGTTTCTCCAGAGAAATCGATGAAGGGTACATTATTTAGGTATATTTACGTATTTAGCCGCCCACCCCCATCCTGAGTGGGCAAATAAATTCGCGAGAGTTTAACAGAAAAAAGGCGGGATTTGCGTCCCGCCTTTTTGTTCAATATGTACAGTATCCCGCAGAGGCCCTAGACGGCCAAAAGCGGCGATCCCGAACAAACCGAGTCACCTAAGAAGACTTAGAAGCCGCAACCTGTGCCGCAACTTCTGCAGCGAAGTCCTCTTCTTTCTTCTCTATACCTTCGCCCACTTCAAAGCGAACAAAGCGAATCACCTCAGCACCCTCTTTTTTCACCAAGCCACCAACAGTCACTTCTGGGTCTTTTACGAACGCCTGCTCTACAAGGCTGTTCTCTTTGAGAAACTTGTTGATACGGCCAACCATCATTTTTTCGACGATTTGCTCTGGCTTGCCTTCCATGTCGGGCTGCGCCTTAATAATATCTTTTTCTTTGTTTACAACCTCTTCAGACATGTCTGAAGTATTTACCACTTGGGGGTTCACGGCGGCTACGTGCATGGCAACATCTTTGGCAAGCTCAACGGTACCGCCCGACAACTCGACCAATACGGCGATGCGGTTATTGGAATGAACATAGGCACCCACCACCCCATTAGCCGCCTCAACCTTCTCTACGCGACGAATGTTAAGGTTTTCGCCAATTTTTTGAACCAAAGCCTGACGAGCACTTTCCAGCTCATCATCGATAACCTCTTCAAGGCTACCCGCTTTAGCGGCAAACGCTTTATCGGTTATCGACCCTGCGAAAGCCAAAAAGCCTTCGTCACGAGCAACAAAGTCAGTCTCACTGTTAATCTCCAATACCACGCCATAGCTGCCGTCTTCGGCAATCTTAGCGACAACAACACCTTCAGCAGCGGTACGATCAGCTTTCTTTGCTGCCTTCAAGCCAGACGCTTTACGCAGATTTTCAATTGCCGTATCGATGTCACCATCGGTTTCGACCAAAGCCTTTTTACACTCCATCATGCCAAGACCGGTACGCTCACGGAGCTCTTTTACCAAACTCGCAGATACTGCCATTGCATTTTCCTCAATTTTTCACAATTAATTTTTGAAAAAGGGGGGCAATGCCCCCCTTTTATCGAATACTGCTGTCAGGCAACAATCGGTTGCCCGCAACTGCTAGCGAGATTAACCCTCGGCAGCCGCAGCATCGCCTTCGGCTTCAGCTTCAGCCTGCACTTCAACGAATTCATCACCGGTTCCAGGTACACCGCCTTCTTTGGCGCCTTCGATGCACGCATCAGCAGCGGCCGATACGTAAAGCTTAACGGCACGAATCGCGTCGTCATTACCCGGAATCACATAGTCAACACCTACAGGGTCACTGTTCGTATCAACAACAGCGATAACCGGTATTCCCAGCTTGTTCGCTTCTTGAATAGCAATGCGCTCGTGCTCTACGTCGATCACGAACATCGCATCGGGTAAGCCGCCCATGTCTTTGATACCGCCAATGGAGCTTTCCAACTTACCCATCATACGGGTACGCATCAGAGCTTCTTTCTTGGTCAACTTTTCAAAAGTACCGTCTTTACTCTGGGCTTCCAGCTCACGGTAGCGTCGAATTGAAGCACGAATGGTCTTGTAGTTGGTGAGCATACCACCCAGCCAGCGATTGCTGACGTATGGCATACCTGAACGCTCTGCCTGCTCTTTAATCGTTTTTTGAGCGGCGCGCTTAGTACCAACAAACAGCACCTTCTTCTTCTGACTGGCCATTTTCTTGATTACTGCCAGCGATTCATTGAATGCTGGAACAGTGTGTTCAAGATTAATGATATGAATTTTATTGCGGGCGCCGAAAATGTATTGTCCCATTTTCGGGTTCCAGTAACGGGTCTGGTGGCCAAAGTGGACACCGGCTTGCAGCATATCGCGCATGCTTACTGTAGGCATAATATTTTCCTGTATCTCGGGTTGAGCCTCCATATACCCCACCAGCCAACTGCCCCCAGCTTAAATACTGAAGCAGCACCCAGGCGGGTGTGACGGTATATGTGCGACGTTTAATGGTTAAAACCGACTGACATGACCTTGGTCGAGCCAGCCGGGCGCGCTTTATACCACAAATGGCTATAAAATTAAACTCAAAAGGTGTCAAGCTAAACGCCAAATCGAAACTCGCGCCGTATCAATACTTGCGGGTAGGGCCGAGTATAATCGGTCATCAATCGTGCCGTATCCGCCCGTTTGGTTTAGAATGCGCCCTTTGCCGTAGCAGATGACGGCACCAAAGCCACCACCGAGACAAAAAAGCAGGACAACATGCCCGTAACCATTAAAACACCGGAAGAAATCCAAAAGATGCGCGTCGCTGGTCGACTCGCCGCAGAAGTCCTCGAGATGATTGGGGAGTACGTAGTTCCGGGCGTTACCACTGCCGAGCTCGACAAAATTTGTCACACCCATATCACTGAAGTGCAAAAGGCTATACCGGCGCCACTCGACTACAAAGGCTTCCCAAAATCTATTTGTACCTCCGTCAACCAGGTGGTGTGCCACGGTATCCCCTCAGAAAAAAAGAAACTCAAAGTCGGTGATATCGTCAATATCGACATCACCGTCATTGCCAATGGTTACCACGGCGACACTAGTAAAATGTTTATGGTGGGCCAAGTGGCCTCCCACGCACACCGACTGAGCAAGGTCGCTCAAGAATGCCTATATAAAGGTATTGAACTCGTAAAACCTGGTTGTCGCCTAGGAGACATAGGCGCAGCAATTCAAAAGCTGGCGGAACAAAACCACTACACGGTAGTGAGAGATTACTGTGGCCACGGCATAGGCAAAGTCTTTCATGAAGAACCACAAGTACTGCATTACGGTACCGCCGGAACGGGTATGGAGCTTCGCGAAGGTATGACCTTTACCATTGAGCCGATGATCAACGCAGGCAAGCATCACACAAAATTGAAGGGCGACGGCTGGACAGTAGAAACCCGCGACGGCCGCCTTTCCGCACAATGGGAACACACCCTAGCAGTAACCCCAGACGGCGTTGAAGTTCTGACCGCCCGCAGCGAGGAATCGTTTTAACCATGCCAAGCTCCAACGTAGCCACTAAAAGTGTTTCGCTTCCATACTATCATTGCCAACCACTTTTTTTTAACCAACGGCAATTTCGTAAAAACCTGAAGCAGGGGCCGGCTATAACCGTATTCAAAGACGCTATCTTTGGCATAAACCAGCATTTTGAAACCCGCTTTAGAGAAGGTGATGATGTTCGCCACCTTATCGCTGAGCGGGCCACCTTTATAGATCTCATCCTCCATTACGCCTGGAACCAGTATCAATGGGATGACGATATCGTACTCATTGCCGTAGGCGGCTATGGTCGCGGCGAACTCCACCCAAAATCCGACATCGACATATTACTTTTACTGGCCAACAAAGCGAAAAAAAAATACGACGACCAGCTGCAAAAATTTGTTACTTTCCTCTGGGATATTGGCCTAGAAATTGGCTGCAGCGTACGCACAATGAAAGAGTGTGTGGACATAGCTAAAAAAGATATCACCGTTGCCACCAACCTAGTTGAAGCCCGCCGCCTAGCGGGTAACGATAAACTCCGTGACGAACTTCAACTAAAAACCGGTCCCGATCATATCTGGCCGGTCGACGAATTCTTTGAAGCAAAGTGGCAAGAACAGCAGGAGCGCCACGCAAAACACAATTACACCGAGTACAACCTCGAGCCCAACATTAAAAATGCCCCGGGTGGGCTGCGCGACATCCAAACCATTCACTGGGTAGCCAAGCGTTTTTTCGGTGTCCCTTCGCTGTCAAAATTGCACGGTATGGATTTTTTTACCGAACAGGAATACGGCATTTTGCAGAATGGCGAAACCTTACTGTGGAAAGTCCGCTATGGCGTGCATATGCTTTCGGGGAGGGCAGAAGAGCGGCTACTATTTGAATACCAGCGCGAGCTAGCGAAACTCTTTGGCTATGAAGATGACGACAGCAAACTAGCCGTCGAAAAATTTATGCATGACTATTATCGCGCAGTACTTGCACTGCGCGAACTGAACGATGTACTGCTACAGCACTTAGGCGAAGTTATTCACTCGCGAAAAAGACGCCACAAAATCACTCCCATTAACGACCGCTTCCAGCTACACGATAATTCTATTGAAGTCACCCGAAACACCGTATTTGAGGAAACTCCGACCGCACTGCTAGAAATCTTTCTCATTATGGGTAAAAACCGCGACATCGCCGGCGTGCGCCCACCAACAATCCGCCTACTGCGCGAGAGCAGGTATTTGATTGACGAAGCCTTTCGCCACAACCCGATTAACAACATTATGTTTCTCGACTTGTTTAAGGTTGAACACGGCCTAGTTAAACAGTTAAGGCGTATGAGCCGCTACGGTATTCTCGGACGCTACCTTCCCGAATGGGGAAGAATTACCGGGCAAATGCAGCACGACCTATTCCATCGCTATACCGTCGACGCCCACTCCCTGCTGGTCATCCAAAACCTAAGAGAATTCAGGCACCCAGACGCCGAGAAACAATTTCCGATTGCGGCACACATTATGAAGCATCGCCAGCACCTGCCTTTGCTTTATCTCGCAGGCTTATTTCACGATATAGCCAAGGGTCGTGGTGGGGACCACTCGACGCTCGGTGCCGAAGATGCTGTGGCCTTTGGCCAACAGCACGGCCTGCGCGGCAAAGACACTCGACTAATCGCCTGGCTGGTAGAAAAGCATTTGCTTATGTCTTACGTTTCACAGAAAAAGGACATCTCCGACCCAGACGTTATCCATGATTTTGCGCTGGACGTAGGCGACCAGCGCCACCTAGATTACCTTTATGCACTGACCGTAGCCGACATGTGTGGCACCAGCCCAGACATATGGAATACATGGCGAGCGAGCTTATTACGTCAACTGTACATGGAGACCAAGCGCATGTTGCGCCGCGGGCTGGAAAACACCATCGACAAGCAAGAGACTATCGAAGAGACTCAGCAGTGGGCGCTGGCGAAGCTTAACGATAAACAAATTGACGAGCAATCCGCGCATAAAATTTGGGCTGATTTTGGCGACGAATATTTTGTTCGAGAATCCCATGTAGACATCGCTTGGCAAACAGAAGCTATTCTGCAGCACACTGAAGACAAACCGCTCATTATCATCCGCGAAACAACCTCGTCCGAATTTGAGGGTGCAACACAAATTTTTATACGCACACGCGACGCCCAACACATATTTACCGCTGTGGTAAATTGCCTTGCTTCACTGCGATTAAACATTCAGGACGCCCGCCTCTACTCGTCGGCCGATGGGTATACTGTAGATACAGTTTATTTGCTCGACGAGAATGACCAACCCATTGGCGATAATCCAGAGCGCTACCAGCAGATTGTTGACGCACTGCAGGAAGAGTTTGCACTGCTCGACAACTATTCGGAAATAGTGCGCCATAGAACACCAAGAGCTTTGAAACAATTTACCATTCCAACACAAACCAGTATCAGTAATGACATCGTCAGCGGTTATACCATATTAGAAGTTATGAGCCCCGACAGAACCGGTTTGCTCGCCACCATCGGCGAAGTGTTTATGGCAAACAATGTCCAATTACAAAATGCAAAAATCACAACGCTCGGTGAGCGAGTGGAGGACGTATTTTTTATTACTGACGAGCAAGGTAACCCTCTGGGCGATGCCGAACTATGCAATAAGTTACAAGCAGATATTCGCACCCGCCTCGACCAGCGAGTTGAGCAAGAGCTTGCGTCCTAACCAACCAAGCTCGTGCTATTATTGAGAACCAAACATGAACCCTTGCCTGCAAAATCTACACCCCTACCCCTTTGAGAAATTAAACAAATTAAAAGGGGGTATAACACCACCGACCGAACTCGCACCCATTGCCCTTTCTATCGGCGAGCCAAAACACAAGCCACCGGCTTTCGTTTTGCAGGCACTCAGCAGTCAACTGCACCGGGTGGCAAACTACCCCTTAACAAAAGGCCTGCCGGAGCTTCGCCAAAGCATTAGCTGCTGGGCAAGCCAGCGATTTCAGCTACCGACACAAAGCCTCTGCCCAGAAAAAAATATTTTGCCGGTGAACGGAACACGAGAAGCGCTATTCGCGTTCGTGCAAACATGTGTAGACAAAACAAAAGATGCGACAAAGGTATTAATGCCCAACCCCTTCTATCAGATCTACGAAGGCGCAGCCATACTTGCCGGCGCTGAACCTGTATTCCTCAATTGCACAGAAGAAAATGGTTACCTAGCAGATTACAGCCAGGTAGACGAGCAAACGTGGCAAAACTGTCAGTTGCTATTTATTTGCACCCCAGGAAACCCCACAGGCGCGGTAATGACGGTGGAACAGCTTCAAGCGCTGATAAAACTAGCCGACAAATACGACTTTATTATTGCCAGTGATGAATGCTATTCCGAACTGTATTTTGATGAGCGAAATCCACCCCCAGGTTTATTACAGGCCTGCGCCGAAATGGGTCGCCACCACTACCAACGCTGCGTGGTGTTCCACAGCTTATCAAAACGCTCCAACCTTCCGGGGTTGCGGTCTGGCTTTGTCGCAGGTGATGCCGACATACTCAGTGACTTTTTGAAATACCGTACCTATCACGGCTCTGCTATGCCCGTGCACACCCAGCTCGCTAGTATTGCCGCCTGGGACGACGAAACCCACGTAATGGCCAACCGTGATTTATATCGGCAAAAATTTTCGCGTGTACTGGAAATACTCGATGGCTGTCTTTCCGTTCAGGCACCCGACGCCAGCTTTTACCTTTGGCCAAAAACACCCATTTGCGACAAGGCGTTCACGCAACAACTATTTGAGCAAACCCATATTACTGTTCTCCCCGGCAGCTACCTCGCACGTGATACCGAAACCGGCAACCCCGGTGAAAACCGGATACGTATGGCGCTGGTAGCGTCTCTGCAGGAATGCGAACAAGCCGCCCTGCGCATCAAGGGCTTCTGTAACCAATTTTAATACCATGCTAAAACAAGAACGCGTTAATTACATAGCCGCAGAGCTTGAAAGACTCTACCCCAACCCACCCATTCCACTGAATCACGTAGACACCTACACCCTGTTGGTAGCCGTTTTACTCTCGGCCCAATGTACCGACGAACGAGTGAATCAAATAACACCCAAACTTTGGCAGCTGGCCGACAACTGTTACGACATGGCCAAACAAACGGTTGATGACATAAGGGCCATTATCCGCCCCTGCGGCTTATCGCCACAAAAATCGAAAGCCATACAGAAGCTATCCGAAATATTGGTGCAACAACACAACGGCGAAGTGCCCGGCGACATGGAGGAGCTAGAGAAGCTTCCCGGTGTGGGCCACAAAACCGCCAGTGTTGTTATGGCTCAGGCCTTTGGCGAAGCCTCCTTTCCTGTCGACACCCACATACATCGTCTCGCCCAACGATGGGGGCTCACTAACGGAAAAAATGTTACCCAAACAGAAAAGGACCTTAAACGTCTATTTCCAGTAGAAACCTGGAACGATCTGCACCTGCAGATTATTTACTATGGACGTGAGTACTGCAGCGCGCGCGGCTGTGATGGTAGAGTGTGCCCTATCTGTACAACCTGCTACCCGAACCGTAAACACGCAAAAGTAACCAAAAAAGCCTGAGTAAGCCGCTCAAACAAACCGCCATCTAGCCTGCCAGTGGTAATGAAGCCGCGCGCCAAATTTGCTATCATATGCGCCCGCAAATTTTGGCAGGTAACCCATGGCTACACTCACCCTTTACGGGATTAAAAACTGCGATACCGTTAAGAAAGCCCGCAAATGGCTAGAAGGCAAAGGCCTCGAGTACCAATTTCACGATTTTCGTGAACAGGGGTTAACCGCAACCACGGTGAAATCGTGGTTATCGGAACAGGGCGTAGACACACTGATAAATAAGCGCAGCACCACCTGGAAACAGCTAAGTGAAGCCGAAAAGGCACAAATTATGCGTGGTGATATCATAGATATTGTGCTGCAAAATCCCACACTGATAAAACGCCCAGTGCTTAGCTACAGTAATGGCACCCAGGTCGGCTTCAGTGATAAAAACTATACTGAAATATTGGGCTAAGTGCGCACAGGCGCCCTCAGCCACTTAAACACATGCTCTGACTAAGGATCTCAAATGACCAAACTCTACAGTCTCGGCCTGGGCATAGGCACCCAGAACAGTAAAGGCGAATGGCTGGAAGTTTTCTACCCACAACCATTGCTCAACCCCAGCGAAAGTATTGTAAACGCCGCTGTAAAAGCACTGGATTACACCGGGGGTAACAAAGCCATCCAACTAACACTGGAAATGACCGCAAACCTAGGGAGTGCGCTGCATGAAGCTGGCGCAGAGGAACTGGCAGAACTTTGCGCAACACTGCGCTCCAGCATCCGCCCAGCTGTCGCCACTTTACTGGAAAGTGACGAAGGCCCTACCTCGGTGCCTGAAGGTTACCTGAAATTGCACCTGCTATCGCATCGCTTAGTGAAGCCCCACGGCACCAACCTTACCGGCCTGTTTGGTGTATTGCCTAACGTTGCCTGGACAAACCGCGGCGCCATCGACATAGAAGAGCTGCCAGCACGCCAGCTAAAGGCCCGCTCTCGTGGCCGCCTATTAGATGTAGATTGCATCGACAAATTCCCCAAAATGACCAACTACGTGATCCCCAAGGGAGTACGTATTGCCGATACATCACGCGTTAGGCTCGGGGCCCATATAGGTGAAGGTACCACCGTCATGCACGAAGGTTTTGTTAACTTCAATGCCGGTACTCTAGGCACCAGCATGGTAGAAGGGCGAATATCCTCCGGCGTGACCGTAGGTGAGGGCTCAGACCTAGGGGGCGGTTGCTCAACCATGGGCACCCTTTCTGGCGGTGGTAACATCGTTATTTCCGTAGGGAAAGAATGCTTGATTGGCGCCAACGCCGGTACCGGTATTCCGCTGGGAGACCGTTGTATTGTCGAATCTGGCCTTTACATTACCGCAGGCACGAAATTAACCCTACTCGACGACAAAAACAACGCAGTGGAAACCGTAAAAGCCCGTGATCTCGCCGGTAAAAACGACCTGCTGTTCCGCCGCAATTCTGTTACCGGCGGCGTTGAATGTAAAACTAACAAATCTGCCATTGCCCTAAACGACGAGTTGCACAAGAATAATTAGACAAACCGGCGCTCTGCCGCTAGGTAGCGGTAGAGCGCGACGCAACTCAATTCGGCACATTCCTACTTACACCGCTACTAGCCACACGGCTCAACCGCCATAATTCTAACCGGAATTCCTTACTTTATGACCAGCCCTACCCTACAGCTCGCCTGCCAACTTATCGAAAAAGCCTCTGTTACTCCGGAAGATGTCGGCTGCCAGGCGCTAATGATCACGCGGCTAGAAGCCATCGGTTTTTCGGTTGAACATCTGCGATTTGGCGATGTTGATAATTTTTGGGCGATACGGGGCGAGAGCGGTCCAATACTCGCCTTTGCCGGTCATACCGACGTGGTTCCCACCGGTGATGAGCGCCAGTGGCAAACACCGCCTTTTGAACCCACGATTAAAGACGGTATGCTCTATGGTCGCGGCGCAGCCGACATGAAAGGCAGCCTTGCGGCCATGATTACCGCCTGCGAGAATTTTGTAGCGGAATACCCGAACCACAGCGGCCGTATCGCCTTTTTAATTACCAGCGACGAAGAAGGTATTGCCATTAATGGTACCGTTAAAGTCATAGAATGGCTGGAATCCCGTAACGAAAAAATCAGTTGGTGTCTGGTTGGCGAACCCTCCAGCACTAAAGACGTTGGCGACATCATTAAGAATGGTCGCCGAGGCTCCCTAGGCTGCGAACTAACCGTAAAAGGTATTCAAGGGCACGTGGCCTACCCACACCTAGCCAAAAACCCCATTCACCTGGTATCGCCGGCACTGGCAGAACTCGCAGCGGAAAACTGGGACGAAGGCAACGACTTTTTCCCCGCCACGAGTTTTCAGGTATCAAACTTTAACAGTGGTACCGGTGCAACGAACGTCATACCCGGTGAAGCAAAAATAATATTTAACTTTCGTTTCTCCACCGAAACAACCGACGAACAATTACGCGAACGCGCCGAAACAATCTTACAAAAACACAACTTCGAGTACGACATTAATTGGTCTCTTTCGGGGCAACCTTTCTTGACCGCTGCTGGCGAACTTGTTGATGCCGCTGTGAATGCCATTAAAAAAGTGACCGGTCGCAACACCCAACTATCCACGGCCGGCGGCACATCCGATGGTCGTTTTATTGCACCAACAGGCGCTCAAGTACTCGAACTCGGCCCCGTAAATGCCACAATTCATCAAATTAACGAATGTGTAAAAGCAGAAGACCTGGATAAGCTAAGCAACATGTACCAGCAAATTTTGGTAGAACTATTAGGGTAAAGCACCATGGTCACACTCACGCACCTGAATGACAAAGGCGAAGCGCATATGGTGGACGTTGGCGGCAAAGCCGTTAGTCACCGTGTTGCCAGCGCACGCAGCACCGTAAAAATGCTGCCAGAAACGCTGCAAATGATTACCGAAGGCAAACACAAAAAAGGTGATGTATTTGCCGTTGCGCGCATTGCGGGCATACAAGCAGCCAAGAAATGCAGCGATTTAATACCACTTTGCCACCCCTTAATGCTCACTAAAATCAGTGTAGAAATTAGCCCTGATGCCGACAACCATTCAGTTGTAATAGAAGCCATCTGTCAGCTCGATGGCAAAACCGGTGTGGAAATGGAAGCTCTCACAGCCGCTTCGATAGCGGCCCTGACTATTTATGACATGTGTAAAGCTGTCGATAAAGGCATGGTGATTGTCGATACCCGGCTGCTGAAAAAAACCGGTGGCAAATCGGGGGACTGGCAAGCAGATGACTGAACAAACGCAAGACATATCGATTCTGTATTTTGCAAGCCTCGGCGAGCAACTTGGCACAGAGAAAGAACAGTATCCGCTATCGCCAAATTGCACCACCATTGCAGAACTTATACAGGCTCTCGCCGCTCGCGGCGATATCTGGTCTGAAGCCTTAAACGCATCAACAGTTAAATGCGCCGTGAACCACACACTGTGTAACCACACTGCGGCACTTAAACCCACAGACGAAGTTGCTTTCTTCCCACCGGTAACCGGAGGGTAAAATGATCCGTGTCCAAATCGAAGACTTTAGCCACACCGATGAGTATAAACTATTACGTGACCAAGGTATTAGCGGTGCGATCGTCACTTTTGCGGGGCTTGTAAGAGACTTTGCAAACACTACAGAATCACCGAACGATTTTGAGCTGCAACACTATCTCGGTATGACGGAAAAAGTACTCGACACGATAGAGCGTACAGCACGAAGAAAGTGGAAACTGGAAAAAGTAATGATTATTCACCGCGTCGGAAAACTTTCACCCGGCGACCAAATCGTATTCGTGGGGGTAAGCAGTAAACACCGCAAAGAAGCCTTTGAAGCCTGTGCCTATATTATGGACACCCTTAAAACCCAGGCACCTTTTTGGAAAAAAGAAAACGGTAACTGGGTCGACGCAAAAGGCAGTGATCAAACAGCAGCCGATCGCTGGCTGGAAAGCGGAGAAGAATAAACCCGTGCAAAAAATTACCTGGCCCGCCGTTAAGGAATTACTTTCAAAGCACTATTCAGCGCCGCTGAGCCAAGTATTTAAACAATTTCGTACAGGCGCCACTTTTTTTGCCGTTGGCCTAATTATTATCTACCTCGCTAATAGCACCCTACCACCTTCCACCAAGCAAGAAATTATCGTGCTACTGGGGCTTTTTATAGCCATTGGCGGCTTTATTGTTGCTATGCTCGCGCACATACGGATGCTTATCGCACGCCTATACAGGTTTTTCCGTTCAAAATAAATGTCACCCGAACGCTTTTAACGGGTAAATATCAAATCGATTGGCTTTTCCCAACAACTGATACCCCGGCTCGTGCGCTGCCAAAAAAGGTGCTACCTTTGGCCGTTTTATCACCACTCGGTTCTCTGCAATGTTGAGCGCTGGCGACAATAAGCTATCGGCGTCGGCATCGTCACCGACAATATCGTGAAAAAACTGCATTTCCTTTTTTACTTCCGCCGATTTTTTCCTCTGTGGGAACATAGGGTCGAGATAAACCACATTAAAACTGGCTGGTTCTAACCTCTGCAGATAATCAATGCTATCGCCCTCGATCAAATGCATACGCGCAACAATCACCTGTAGCTCCTCATCATCACTGGCTAGCGCACGACTAATGCCATCTGCCAGCAATGCTCGTACCACCGGAGACCGCTCAACTAGCGTCACCTCACAGCCCAGCGAAGCCAACACAAAGGCATCGCCGCCCATACCCGCGGTTGCATCCAGAACAGTCAGCTGTTTTGTTTTGTTTAAGCCAACGGCCTTGGCAATAGCCTGCCCCTTGCCACCGCCAAACTTACGGCGGTGGGCCTTGGGGCCACCCACAAAGTCTACCTGACTAAAAATCGTTTTTTTACCTTGCCGTTGGCAGAGGTTTACAGTTTCGTCGTCAAACCTAAGCGTATACCCCACGGTTTCGGGGGCTTGGCCGTCAGAAAAACCATAGCCATAGCGATCTGCAAAAGCCTGCGCCTGCGCATACCTCGTACATTCACGAGGAGAACTAACAACAAAATTCAATAACATTAAAATTACCTAAATACCCGAACCGGAACCGAGTGAATATTTTCCTGCCAGGCTGCATCCACTATAGCAACATAGGTTATCACTGCAGCGGCCTCGTGCGCATTAATGACAACGGCCGCTGTGCCATTACTGGCGGCTCCCCGCTGGGCGATTAACGCTCGAACCGAGCGAATATCCACTCTACGATTCTCGGCAGATATCTCATTATTACGGCTTACAGTAAATACCGTAGGCACTACCACGGAAAGCGCTCCGTCAGTTTTTGGCGGCACAGAAACCGCCATTGAATGTTCTTTTACAAATGAGGCGGTGACAATAAAAAAGATCAACATAATAAATACCACATCCATCAAGGGAGTTAAGTCCACGCCACTACTATCATCTTTTAAATTTCCATGTTTTTTCATTTCGTTACCTCTATATATTTTGTGCTCTAAAGCCGACGCTTACCCCTTCAAGGTATTGACCATCCGCAAAACCTCGCCGCGCAATACTCCCACCTTCGCTTATGGTGGTTAAACATCACCTTCCACAGACACAACTTCACTCTCTGACAAAAGCTAAAAAACGCACCCTCCGCAGAGGGTGCAAAGCGCACTGCTGACAAATTACTTTTGCATCTCGAAGCGAACGCGTTGCATCATCCCCTCGAAACGAACGGGCTTTTCTTCGTGGGTTTTGGGCTGGTAACGCCAGCGCTCCACGGCTCTAACCGCAGCTTTTTCAAACACTCCAAGAGGGTCTGCGTGAAGCACTTCGATATTATCGGTACCGCCGTACTCGGTTACGTCAAAACGCACATCCACATAACCCTCTATACCTCTACGCAAGGCGTTGGCAGGGTATTTCGCCGCCCCGAGGTATTGCGCGATAGGCACATTAAAACCCATAGCAAAATTAACACCGGTTACCGGTTCCAATTTAAACCCCTCTCCCGGAATAGAGATCTCAACTTGCTCTTCAATACGTTCAGTTTCTGTGGGACGATTCGGCGCGCGCTCAACCGGCTCCTGTTTTTTCACAGGGTTTTCCTTTATGGTTTCTATTATCGGCTCTTCCCAATAAATGTCTTCAATAATAATAGTTTCGCTCTCATCGATGGCCACATCGGCCATGGCAATTAGTCGCTCCATAAAAATGAGCAGGCAGCAAGTCACAAGAATAGCGAGAGGAACAACCTGCAACCATCGCCACAGAGACGAACCGGTAGTTTCAGTTGCAACGAGTAGCGACGTTTGGTTTTTATCTACAGGGTAATTACGCATAGCGTTTGTCCTTTTGTAGGTTAGCTTTCTATTTTTTGTCAGCACGTGCTACATGGAAAATACAAATGTTTCATGAACATTTTTTGTAATAACAGGTACACCATCCAACGATAAAGGAGTAAACCTGAATTCTGCTATCGCCTCCAATACTGTACGATTAAATATTTTTCCTGAAGTGGTTTCGACAACTTCAGGGTTGGTCACATGTCCGTCTTCATTCACATCAAAGCGAACAACAACTCTACCGGTAATATTGCGTTTTAACGCCTTATTAGGGTATCGGGGTGTCACAATCTTGGTGGGAATATAACCGCGAATACTCACAGCCGGGGAGAGTACGTGGATCGAGTTTTGTTTAACGGTCTGATTCACGCCATCGGCCAAACCATTTTTTCGCCTAATGGGTGCCGTCACCACAAATTCCTCATCAGCTCTTACCGCCGGTGGCGCCAGCATAACCTCCGCTACTGATTTCGGTATTTCATCACTCGCGCTTTCATCTTTCACCACCGGCTTCGCTTTTTGCCCTCTCGATTGCAAAAATTGCTGACGAATATTCCATGCAAAACGATCATTGCCATCGGCAATAGGCGACTCCGTTGGTACGACTAATAACGGCACCTGAATTGGATAGGGGTACCAGATATCTGATACCGACGAAACGGCATGCAATTGGGTGGCGGCAATGGGAACAAAACCCAGCGTTAACCCCAAAAACAGCATCACCCGGCGATAAAAATTGGGGCTGTTCTTCATTCGGCAAGGATCCAGCACCATATTGATTCTTTGGTAGAGCTCGGATGAGCGCAGGTAACTTAAGGCAAATACCGACAGTTTTTGATCAGTTGCTAGGCTCAATAAGTCGTCAGCATACTCTCCACGACAATTCAGTAATTCAATTACGCGATCATCGCAGGCAACCTCGGCATACCAATTAATTTTCTTGCTGATCAGCCATACAAAAGGCAACGGCCAAGCGAAAATACAAATAATTCTCGTAACAATTTTACTAATCCAATCGTTTCTTTCGATATGAGCCAGTTCATGAGCCAGTACCCGCCGTAACCTGTCTGCCGTCCACAAGCGGTAGCTTACAGGTAGCACAATGATGGGTGAGCGCCATTTCCATACCAACGGCGACTGAATGTCGTCGCTCAATGCGAAGCAAATACTTTTCCGCTTCAGTCTAAATATCTGTGCAAGCTCGCTAACGATAGTATTCAATTGCTTTTCGTCAGTTTTTTCGGGCGTTTTCGCTCGTTGGGTTAGCTTCGCGGCCGCGCGCCAGCTGGCGTAGGTATAACTGGCACACCAGCTTAAGCCGAGCAAATAAACCGCTGCCATTGAGTACAACCAGGGCATATCGGTTTTCCCTACCTGCCCGCCAACTAAAGGCAAGCGCATTTGCTGTACCCAACTTTCAGGCACTATATTTAATTCCAGTTCAGGTAATGCCGGAATCCACAGTGTTGCCAGTACAACGGCAAATAGAGAAAGAAGAAAAATACAGTGTAAATAGGCAGCGGATCTAAAGGCCGGCCGACGCATGACCAACAACACCAACCCCAGCCCAAGCATCGGCTTTAACCAGTAGTCACTGATGAGAGGCAGTAGATCCAGATACACGATTATTTACCCTCGCCTTTTTTCAAAGATTTAATCCGCGCAATATTACGCTCCAATTCTTCGATCTCACGCGCAGATAAATCGTCACCATCCAAATCCAATAAGGCATTCATTGCCTTCGCCCGCGAGCCTTTAAAGAAAGTTTTCACAATGCGCTCAATAGCCGACAAACTCGCCTTGCTCTGGGCTACTGTAGGGAAATAAATATACTTAGCGCCTTCCTGGCGAAAGCTCACTAGCCCTTTCTCTACCAAGCGGGCGATTAGCGCTCTCACAGCGGAATAGCCTGGAGCATCAGGTATTTTGTCTTGAACATCGTGAGCGGAAGCCTCTGCAGATTCGTACAGCACATCCATTATCTGCCGTTCACGTCGACTGAGGTTAGTATGTGAAAGCGGTGGCATAGTGGCTCCAAGGGTTTGCTTAAATTGCCTGCTACTTTTTTAGCATCATGCTAAAAAAGTAGCATATGCTATTTCCTGGCACAAGCTTTTTCTGCTAATTTTTTAGCACTGCCTCTAAACAGCTATCCAAGTACTCTTTATTTTAAAGGCACAGAAGAGATGTGAGCAATCACTAACTGGCTATGCTTAAGCGGCTATATTGGAGGAGAGTATAGGGTTCCGTTACTCTCTCCCTGCCTGCAAGAGGTAATGCTCGCAGGCAGGGAGAAAGAGTGTAACGAACCCCAATGAGCCAAAACAGATGCGGTTGAATATCCGCTAAATGGATGGCTCGATTGATTATTGAAGACTGCCCAGCGAGGAAACTCACAAAACATTGATCCCTGTAAGTATCGATAATGCCTACACGGAAGCTAATATCAGCCGAGGTTTTAATGTGGAAGCGCAGTTCTCCCTGCTCGAATAAATTCATATCCAGGGGCTGCCAAGAGAGTACACCTGCCCCAGCCCAACTGCCCGGCGTTGTGTACTTCCAGTTGAGTCGCCGGTCACAAAAACCCGCTGCTTCGGAGCAAGTGGCAAAATATTTTGGTTGTTTTTTATAGCACCAACGATTGACGTACTGCCCGCTGAGCAATTTCTCGATGTTTTTCTGAGCCGATAAGAGAAGTCTGACCGGCTAGAGGACGTTTGGCTGGCGATTTTTTTTCAAATAAGCCTGCTCTCATTTTTACCCGTAGGATACGGGTTACCGCATCGTTCAGTCGCACCATGGGAATCTCCCCATTTTGTACCTGTGCTACTGTGTTTTCGTAAAGTGGATTCCAGGTGGCGGTGGGTGCCATTAAAATATCCATTCCAGCGTTTAGCGCCTGCGGGCAAGAACTGTTGCTGCAGCCTGGAATTTGGCCATGGCCATTCCAGTCGCCCACAACGAGACCATCAAAACCCATGCGTTCTTTCAGTACTTCGGTCAGCATATAGTGACTACCGTGCATTTCCTCACCCTGCCAACTGTTAAATGAAGCCATGACCGTTTGCGCGCCAGCTTCCAGGCCAGAAAAATACCCCTGAGCATGTATTGAAATCAACTTAGCTTCCGAGCTTTGATTGTCTCCTTGATCATCACCGTTGGTAGTGTCACCGCCTCCAACAAAATGTTTGATTGTTGAGATAACCCTATCCTCACCGAGAAAGCCCTCGCACGGCTTGCACTGTAAGCCCTCCACAATACTTTGAGAATAGGCACGCACTATCTCCGGGTCCTCTGAATATCCCTCATAGGTTCTACCCCAGCGGTCGTCACGCACAACGGCAACGTCGGCGCAAAAACCCAATCAATTCCAGTTGCCATCACTTCTTCCGCTGTGGCCAGCGCGATTTCTTTGATTAATTCCGAATTATGCGCCGCTCCCAGACCAATGTTGTCTGGGTAGATGGTTGCGCCTATTACATTGTTGTGACCGTGAACAGCATCTGTTCTCCACATAGTGGGAATACCAATACCGTCTAGCGAATCATCGATTGATGCTTGGTACATAGCCTCGACCAGTGCCACCCAGTCCGCAACGGTTGCGTGTTTGTTGTTTCCTGCAAAGGACCCACCACCATTAAAATAAGACCCAAATCCATAGCTACGCATGTCATCGACTGTAACATCACGAATTTCCGGCTGAATGACCTCGGCCACTTTCTGCTCCACACTCATGGTGGTAAGCAGCTCGGTAAATTTCTCCTCCATCTCGACTAAGTCTTGTACAGGCAAATTTAAGCGAGGCCAGCGTTCGGGATTACGCTCCTCTTTCTCACCCAAACGTCCTTCCGCAACAATAGCGCTATCCGGTTGCTCGCAAGCCGTAAGAAAAAGAAACGTAAGCATAGCGGCCAATAAAGAGCAGCCGCTCACCCGGTATTTGTTGTTATATCTATCCATAAAAATCCCAAATAATAGCCAATACACGTTTAGAACGTCGCAAACCCAATATCTAGTGTAAGAAACGATTCACTCAAAGAGATGCCAGATTCGGAAATAGATAGGTTCAAAAAGTAGCAATTCACGCTTTTTCGGAAAGTTGTACTTGGGGAATCGGTGAGATCGACAGGGGCCGCGTCATAAAATGGGAATTTAAGCTGCTTACCAGCCTCTAAAGATCGAGACGGCTAGGAAATGAAAGCACCCGCCCTTAGCAAATAACAACAATCAGAACACGGGAGGGGTACGAATTAGGCCCGACAAGGGAAGGCACTGGAAGCTTTGAGTGAGACAATTTACCGCTTAAGGCATCTCACTCTGCATGAAACGTTTACCTAAACCATCGCAGCCACCAACGTAGACTCGAAGGAGTGGGGCACTTGCATGACCTAGCTGAATTTAAGGCATTTGCGCCGCTTTTGCGCGCTCAACATAGTCTTGGTAGGCAGGCACAGCGACTGCAGCCAGAATGCCCATAAAGACAAATGGTCCGAGCAAACCCAACCACAGGGCCGGATGGTTTTTTACTGGTGCCAAACCAAATTTATTCGATCCTTCCGTACCCGATGCAAAAATCATATACAAAGCCAGAATTAAATTGGCCAGTGGCACAATAAAAAGCAACAACAACCATGCCGATTTATCCAAATCGTGCAACCGTCGGCTTGCCAGAACAACAAACATCGCAAGAGCGGCAATATAAAATAACACTAGCGCAATACCTAAAACCATATTGCCCTCAGAAAGCATAGGAAGGAATACAGCAGCTGCAATTCCCACCACAAAATACAACACTACGTTGTAAATCATGGAATAGGTAAGGTATCTCAAGCGGCCTATCCGTCCTCCAAAACTAAAAATTTTTGGTTGGTAGCTTTCCTCTCCTAACTCTGGTGCTGCATTCGGGGCTGAATAGGGGTTGTGTTCTGTCATGAGTCGTCCTGCCGTTTGTCTATTGGTTTTGACATTGAATTAGTGAGGCGTTTTTTAATGACAAGGCGATAATACACGAAGCGCAGACGACGGCAATATGGCAAGACGCCATAATATCGCACCATCTGAGCTGCTAAGCGCCCCTAGCCTTTGACCGCAAAGAAAAACTACAAAGGAAACAAGAGCGACAGCTAAAAAACGCGTGCGAAAACTGAACCGTGTACGGAAGGCCGTACAGTAGAAACAAACATAACATCAATAGAAGATAGAGACGGCAACATCAACTGGCTCGAATTCATAAGCTCACGAAAAAAGTTCCAATACCGCGATCACAACCCTGCTAGCTAAGGATACCGATAAAACCCAAACCCAAGCAGAGCACACCCGTTATAAGCGCGTACTTGGCGAAAACAGCTTTTTTCAACGCGCTTTCACCTTCATGCACTATCTCTGCGCTGAAGGAATTTTTATAGCCATGCGCCAACACCCAACTAACAACACCAACAGTTTTGTGAAATGCGTATGGCGGCGGAGAACCTAGGGCCTCCCATTGGGGAAGGTCATTAGCTTTAAGCGTACGTATCAACTCAGGAAAACTGAGATTAAACACGCCCACCAAAATCAGTAAAGCCCCAACAGCTAACCCTATCACACACCTACCCTCCGCCTACGTTCATTACTTCTTACTCAAGCGCTTCCAGCTTTAGCTCCACTCGTCGATTCTGCTCACGCCCAGCAGCGGTAGAGTTGGTATCCATGGGATAGCGTGGGCCGTAGCCAACAGCATGTATTCGACCGGAGGCTATTTGGCGCTGGATTAAATATTGACGAACACTGCTTGCACGCTGCTCACTCAAGGTTTGGTTCGTCTCCAAAGAACCGGTGGAATCGGTATGGCCAGACACCATAATGGCCGTTTTTTTGAACTCAACAAGCACCTTGCTTACGGAATCCAAAACCGGATAAAACCGGGATTTAATCTCATATCGAGAAGTGGCAAAGGTAATATTACCCGGCATGACGAGGTGAATTGTATTGCCTTCACGGCGTACCTGCACACCAGAGCCCTGCAGCTCTTGGCGAAGCTTCGCCTCTTGGCGGTCCATATAGTAGCCAATACCGCCGCCCACAGCCGCACCCGCCACAGCACCGGTTAAAATCGCCTTATCACGATCGTCTTTGTCGGCAGTGGCCGCACCAAGAACAGCACCAGCAACCGCGCCAATACCCGCCCCTTTCGCCGTATTACTGGCCTTTTGTTCACCTGTGTAAGGGTCAATACTGGTACAACCATAAAGTAAGCCAAACAGACAAACGAGATACAACCGGTTCATAATTCCTCCGAAGCAACAACATGTTAATGATAAAATTTAAGAAACCTCTGAGTTCTAACCAACACCCCAGGCCCAGGATAACCATTCTATGACAACATCATCCCCTTATCTGCGCTTTAAGTCGCCATTCTTTACGTCATTGAAATGCATTGCGCTTATCGCCATCACCAGCTGCAGTCAGTACGAAGTCACTTTGAACGAAAAGACGATGTATGACCCGACAGAGTTCAGGCGCTCTGTAAATTTGGCCGACAAAGCATTGGATAACTGTGTAAAAAGTGCTCTACGGGAAGGCCGTGTCAGTCGCGCAACACAACTACGCCAGCTGCAGTGTGGTCCCGGTCAGATTCAATCACTTGCCGGCCTAGAAATTTTTAGCGAACTCGAAAGCCTAGGCCTAAGCCAAAATCAAATTACAGATTTGGCCCCCCTCATCCAACTGCCCCAATTGCGCCAACTGAACCTCGCTGCAAACAACATTATCGACGCCAGTCACCTGAAAAAGCTCAAACACCTTAGCTATTTAAATCTAGAGGCAAATCTGAATCTCAGTTGCAACAGCCTAAATTGGAGCAACGCCAACACCAAACTAGAGCTCCATAGCCCAAAGCACTGCAAACTCGATGAGTAAGAGCGCTGCCTATAGGGCGCAGACTGAAAGCCGTTTGATATCAATTAGGCAAGTAGGTAAACGCTTCAGCCAAATACACCGGTGAAAAGGTCAGCACTCGGTCGTTAGCCCGTAAACATCAACCCAACGGTATTTCGATTGGAGTGCATCACCCTCATGGACACCGGCTCTTCGTTGATGGGGCCAATGGCTTTACGGAATTTAACCGCGACTATAGTGCCCACAGGCGGTGGTGGATTGTTCTCAATGCTCACCTGCGCTCCACCATCTGAAATATCACGCGCGAAACCAATAATTGTGCCAAAGGCGGGGTGGATAATTTCAACACGAATAGACGTTGCTTTGCGCTCATATTGTCGTCTTTCGTCCACGCAGTGATCTCCTTAATTTTATTAACATTGTGTATCCCATTAAGCTTAGTCCATAGGCAACCGATTAACAGCTTCTGGCTCGCTAAGGGCGTTATTCTTATCCACAATTCCTGTGGATAACTCTGTGGTAAATCTCTTTACACCTGCCTCTATAAGGCAAGCATTCTCACTCCACCTTAGGTTGGCGGGATTTTAACCAATTTGAAATATTGCTTATTTTTCAATGAGTTACGCTATATCAAAAGCGCCAGGCAACGATTTATACGTTTCACGGTTTCTGGTGTTGCAATTTGTAACGCTTTGTGGAAAAGATTTTTAAGCCTATTTAGCGGCGCGAAGAGAGAGTGGCCACTTACTCTGGCAACATTTTCATTTTTCACTCACATTTATGACACATTACGCAAGTGATAAAGCGCCATATCGACTCTGAATTCCATATTAATCCAGCCTTTACAGAGACCCAGTTACAAATGTATTACGGCGCAGTAACACCTGCTCCCGAAAAGTAGCTTTATACGCCAAGCTCAAACCATTCGGAGGGATGACCTTGAGCCGCAAAATGAATATTTTTCTGGAAAGAGGTACTCGCAAAGGCTTCTCGAACAACCGAAAGGCAGTTATTTTTTTCGCTGATATGGCCAACCACCAAAGTAGACAGCGTGGGCATACTCGCCATTTCCAGAAACTCTACCGCCTGGGAATTATTCAAGTGCCCCCAGTCTCCGGCCACTCGCTGCTTTAGTGACCAAGGGTAGGGTCCCTGCGCCAACAACTGAGAGTCGTGGTTTGCCTCCAGCAACAATCCGTCGCAATGACTATAGGCTGCCAGAATATGCGGCGTAATACTGCCTAGGTCGGTTAGTACGCCGAGCTTTCTGCCCCCAGACTCAAATATAAATTGTGCCGGCTCTCGAGCATCATGGGGCACAGCTACAGGAGATACAGTGATATCGCCCACGGTAAACTGGCTGTAGCCAACAATGAGGTTCATATTGGGAATACGCCCGAAATCCCTACCTAGCTGAGTGCCAGGCGTCATATAGACCGGCAGCTTCAGCTGACGAGCTAGAGCACCAACGCCCTTGCAATGATCTGAATGTTCGTGGGTAACGAGAACGGCACTAATGTCCTCTAGAGATACGTCAAGGATCTCAAGCCGACGGCCAAGCTCCCGAACCGCGAAGCCGCAATCAACTAAAATCAGGCTCTCACGGCTTTTCACCAGGCAGGCGTTGCCCTTGCTGCCACTGCCTACCGTTGCAAACTGCAAAGCCAAATAGCCGCCTTAAATCAAGTTCTTTCTTAACAACCGAAGAAAGTCTTTAGCAATATCGTCTGGCAGACGTTCGCCGTGAGCATTACGGATATTCACCATCGTTTCAGACTGGTGTCGATAAAGAACCAACAAATAGCTTTGTGGGTCTTCTAGCTTGGAGTCAGAAAACGCTGCGCCTTCTATCTCGGAAAAACGCGATTTAACCGTTGCGCTCGCACTTAAGTTGGACAGTACTTCCTGCATAGAGTGGGCAGCTTGTTCGGGCAGCTCTTCATCAGAACTCCAGAAGCTGAGGCTACTAAAGAAACCCGGACCGTCTTCATCGTAAGGCGCATAACCTAAGTATATAACGCCCCGCTTAGCATCGGCCTCCCAAGTTTTAAAGCCTTCTTTATTGGCCGAATGAGCCACCGTTGCCCAGGCGCGCTCCTGCGTTAACCGGATCTGTAGCGTGGGTTCATCTTCAAAGCGAACAAAACCGGCTTTTAGATCGCCGCCTACATTCTGCCCTAGCAACGACGCCGCGTTATTGTCGACGGTCTCCGCTAGTGTGTTCGCTAACTCTTCCAGTAACCAAGCCTCGCGCTTCGGGTCATCAGAGACCTGCGGCCAGGCGACATTCACTTCTCCTGCGCGCAAAGACGCCTGACTGCGCTGCATCTGCAACACATGAATTTCGGTGGTTTCTGGGTGCATGCCTTTAGACAATTTAATCTGAAAACGCACACCGGTCTCTGTGTCGTCTTTAAATTGTAACCAGTCAGTTTCAATCAGCCCTGCCGAAGCATTGCTAGCCGCCACGGCCAGATCGAACTGGGAAAGAAAGTACTGGGTACGTGGCCATACTTGGGCCGTAGAGGCGTTAAGGTATATCCAGCGACTACCGCTAAGCTTTTGAATTTTTACACCGACGTCACCTTTATCACCCATCGGTAAGGGGCGCGGCACTTTGTATTCTCGAAGATTAACCGGGTCGCCAAACTCGTCCAACGAGTGCACACTAGGTATGCGATACATCTGCTGAGTTGGCACGCTCTCAATCTCAGCTGGCAGTTGCAACGGCTCAATGGCTGAAGCTGCAAGATAATCGTTGCCGCGACTGCGAAAAACACCGTGTTTACCAAAGAAGGCACTACACCCTGTTAGCCAGACGAGCGAGACAAGTAGAAAAATTTTAAATATTAGAGAAGTACGGCACATCGAATTAAACATCATATTGGTTTGTAAGCTTATCTTATTATTTTGAAAGACTGATACCGGCAGACTCAATGGCTGCCTCCAGTGCGGGCCTGTATTCTGCTGCCAAAGGCGTCAACGGCAAGCGTATAGCATCGCCGATTAGCCCCATGCGGTGCAGCGCCCACTTAACCGGAATAGGGTTAGCTTCCAAAAATAGCGTGTTGTGCAAAGGCATTAGGCGTTCATCAATGATTTGAGCTTCTTCGACATCTCCCGCCAGCGCCAGTTCACACAACTTTGCGGTTAGAGCCGGCGCCACGTTGGCGGTTACCGATATTTCACCGTGCCCACCAAGGCGCATAAATTCAAGTGCGGTGCCATCATCGCCCGACAGTAGAATAAACTCATCTGGCGTTACCGCCTGAATAGCCTGTAAACGCTCCATGCTGCCTGTGGCTTCTTTTATGCCAATAATATTGGGCAGCTCCGCTAACCGACCAACCGTATCGGCTTGCATATCCACAGCTGTGCGCCCCGGCACGTTGTATAGCAACTGGGGAATCGCAACACTTTCGGCAATAACTTTAAAATGCTGGTAAAGGCCTTCCTGGGGAGGCTTATTGTAGTAGGGCGTTACTAATAGACAAGCGTCAGCGCAGGCGTCTTTGGCTGCGGCGGTAAGTTCCAGCGCTTCAGAAGTAGAATTTGCCCCCGTGCCTGCCACAACAGGAATACGGCCATTGACTTGATCTACAACTTTGCGGATAACCTCCGCATGCTCGGCCATATTTAGGGTAGCGCTCTCACCGGTAGTGCCCACCGCCACAATGCCGTGAGTACCCTGCTCAATATGCCACTCCACGAGCTTATGCAGGGCATCCCAATCGAGCGAATTATCCGCTTTCATCGGGGTCACTAGCGCGACCATGCTGCCTTTAAACATAAACTTTCTCCAAACTTTGAGGGGGGTATTAACAAGGGCGTCAATGGTAATGGCGTGAGCGCTGACACTCAAGCAACAATTCAGCCCTCGCGCGCATCAGGGTGCCGGATTAGGGTATCGCTGATGAATTATCTCTATAGATGAAAGCACATCTTCAGTAAGCACCAACTCAGCAGCCTCCAAATTGGTTTTTAATTGCTCGAGGCTTGTTGCTCCAATAATATTGGCCGCTACAAACTCCCGGCCGTTCACAAAAGCAATCGCCAGCTGAGCAGGGGTAATGCCCTGTTCTTTGGCGAGATCCACATACGCCTGAACAGCCGCTTCGGTATTCACTTGCCCGTATCGCGTAAAACGCTCAAATAACGTAAGCCGGGCACCCTCGGGCTTTTTGCCTCCTAGGTACTTACCGGTAAGCACGCCGAACGCCAAAGGTGAATAAGCCAGCAATTGCACGCCCTCGCGCATGGCAAATTCAGCGGAGGCCACTTCAAATGTACGATTCAGTAAATTGTAGGGGTTTTGAATACTGACAATTTTCGGCCAGCCTTTTTGCTCGGCAACACGAAGATACTGATGAATCCCCCAAGGCGTTTCATTGGAAATACCCACCTGCCGCACTTTACCCTGCTCAACCAACTGTTCGAGCGCCGCCAAAGTTTCTTCTATGCTGTAACCGTCGTCGCCACCATGTTTATAACCAAGCTCGCCAAAAAAATTGGTCTGTCTCTCTGGCCAGTGCACTTGATAGAGGTCTATATAGTCTGTTTTTAAACGCTTTAACGAGCTTTCGGCCGCTTCTACTATGTGCTGCCGAGAAAGCCGCGGGCCACCGCGAATATGACCAACACCGGAATTGTGATCACCGCGCCCCACCACTTTTGTGGCCAATACAGTCTTTTCGCGATTGCCGCGGCTAAGCAACCAGTTACCGATGATTTTCTCGGATAAACCATAGGTTTCCGGGCGCGGAGGTATGGCATACATCTCCGCCGTGTCTATAAAATTCACACCATAATCAGCGGCCATGTCCATTTGGGCGAAGGCGTCCTGCTCGCTATTTTGCTCCCCCCAAGTCATGGAACCCAAGCAAATCAAGCTAACATTAATATTACCCAGCGATCGATACTTCAACGAACCACCCCAAATAAAAGAAGCAAGTATTACTCCACCAACTCAAGTGCCGCCTCATTACTGACATCGGCTTCGTAGTCCACACCCTCAATAGAAAAACCAAAGAGGTTTAAAAATTCTGTCTGGTAGCCTTTAAAGTCGGTCAAATCCATAAGGTTTTCTTCCGTTACCGCGGACCAAATCTCTTCAACCTTAGCCTGAACAGCGAGAGCCAACTCCAGCTCATCTACACGGAAGCGGTTACCCTCATCCAAACGCGGGCTATCGGTGTATAAACACTCAGCGAACAGGCGATGCAGCTGCTCTATACAACCTTCATGGCTGCCCTGCTCCTTCATCACCTTAAACAAAATAGAAAGGTACAGCGGCATGATAGGAATGGCGGAGCTAGCTTGCGTTACTACCGCTTTCAGCACCGCTACATTAGCACTGCCGCCGATTCCCGAAAGAGATGCAGTAATGGCGGTAGCGGCGCGATCCAAATCCTCTTTGGCTCTACCAATGGTTGCGTGGCCATAAATCGGCCAGGTGAGCTTTTCACCAAGGTAGGTATAAGCAACCGTTTTCGCTCCATCGGCCAGAACGTCGGCATCGCTAAGCGCTTTCATCCACAGCTCCCAGTCTTCCCCGCCCATTACCTTAACGGTTTGAGCTATTTCGTCTTCATTGGCAGGCTCGATAGTGGTTTCAGAGATTTTCAGGGTGTCGGTATTTAAGCCTTTAGAGGTATAGGTTTTTCCAACAGGCTTGAGCACAGAGGAATACACTTCACCTGAATCGGGATCCTTACGTCGCGGTGATGCAAGGCTGTAGACAACCAAATCAACTTTGCCCATTTCAGCTTTAATAACATCAATCGCTTTGGCTTTAATTTCATGGGAGAACGCATCGCCATTAATGCTTTTTGCCCACAAGCCAGCCTCTTCAGCGGCCGCGTGAAATGCAGCCGAATTGTAATAACCCGCTGTACCAGACTTTCGCTCGGTGCCTATTTTCTCGAAAAATAAACCCAACGTTTTTGCACCACAGCCAAAAGCAGCCGAAATACGTGATGCCAAACCGTAGCCCGTAGAAGCACCAATCACCAGAACACTTTTTGGGCCGTTCTCGATCGAAGGCTGAGCCTTAATATAATCGATTTGATGCGAAACGCTGGCAGCACAGCCCTTTGGGTGGGCATTAGTGCAGATAAAACCACGAACTTTTGGCTTGATAATCATGCTGGATTTCCTGATTCGGTTGTTCTTTTAAGCAGCCTGGAACCGGTCATCTACAGGCTCCTAGGGTATACTGGCCGCGCATTATACCTCAGGACGGTTAAGCCGCTACATTATGTGCAAATTACGCTACAAAACTCCCCAGGCGTGGACAGATACTGTTCTCGCCAATCTTGATGCTTTTTTGATCGATCATGCCGCAGCCGAAAAAAAGGCTTCGGGTATGGCCATATCCATGTTGTCGCACTACCCCGACAAACCCGACATTGTTGAAGCCATGATCGACTTAAGCATCGAAGAAATGATGCACTTTCGTGAAGTCGTAAAAATTATGAGCAAACGCGGCCTGCAATTAGGTGTCGACACCCGCGACCCTTACGTCAACAACCTGCGTAAACTCACGCGCAAGGGCAGCGATGTGTACCTGCTCGACCGTTTGCTACTAGGCAGTGTTATCGAAGCTCGAGGTTGTGAAAGATTTGGCTTGATCGCCGAGGCATTACCGCCCGGCGAATTAAAAGCGTTTTATATCGCTATTACTGAATCCGAAGCTCGTCACGAAGACCTATTCGAAAAACTGGCGTTAAACTATTTTGAACAATCCGTAGTTGAAGATCGACTGAATGAAATACTCGAAGCAGAAGCCGATATTGTCGCCGACCTACCCATCATTGCCGCACTGCACTAGCAGGCATTAAGGGCGCCTCTAATAATGAGTGCTATCAGAAAATACCTTCAGCAATATGCCGAAGCCGAAATTCGCTTACTTACGGATCTACCGCCGTTCAGTGTCGACCACTGCTTAGTGATTCCTGCACGGAATGAATCCTGCGATTTCATTCAACGGTTTTTTGATCTCGCTGCTAGCTATACAGCTAACTGTTTACTCATATTAGTGGTAAACCGCCCAGACACGCAAACCGACAATCAGGAAAACCTGGCACTGGAACAGCAAGCGCTAACGTTTTTTGGCAGCGCTCTCTGGCAAAATGGCAACCTCAGCCTGTACCAACAACACAATTGTTATTTATTTCTCGTTGATCGACATAAAGCGCACCCCATACCCCCTAAGCAAGGCGTGGGCCTAGCAAGGAAAATCGCCAGCGACATGGCCTGCGAGCTTTACCAGCAGAAAAAGCTAACCAAGCAATGGGTTTACTCAACCGATGCCGATGCCTACCTTCCGTCAAACTATTTTAGCTCCGCGGCAACAACAGATAAAAACAACAGTGCATTGGTTTTTAGTTTCGAACATACCAATAAGGTGGAACCCCAGCCCACAGTAGCATGTTGGCATGCTACACAATTATACGAACAGGCCCTAAAGTACTTCCACAGAGCGCTTCAGTGGTCTGGCTCCCCCTACGCGTTTTACACGCTTGGTAGTACGCTTGCATTTTCTATTGAGCACTACTGTCAGGCTAGAGGCTTTCCTAAGCGAGCCGGCGGTGAAGATTTCTACCTTTTAAATAAACTTGCAAAGCTAGGGCAAGTAGAATTTTGCGGAAATATCTCGGTTAAAATTGCCGCAAGGGAATCAAACAGGGTTCCTTTTGGAACAGGGCCCGCCGTAGCCAAAATAATGGCGCTAGATCCCGACCGCCAAGAATACTGCTATTACAATGCTGCAATATATCCCTACCTTCGAAGCTTGTTGGAATCCATTGAGAAAATGTGGGCAGCCCTCCGTAACGGAAACGATCCCCTGCAGACACTACCCAATATTTTGCGTATGCCTCTGAAACAATTAGGTATCGATAAATTTTTTACGCACTCGCAATCACACTGCAGCTCCCTCACGGCGTTCGAGACCCAATTCCATCAGTGGTTTGACGCCTTTTTAACGCTTAAATTAATTCACGCACTTCAAGAAACGACCTTCCCGCCCCAGCCGCTACAATCAGCCATTGAAGAGTTTCAAAGCATACAAGAAAGTTCACTATGACGGACCTAGCCGAGCAGTCAATGCTACTGGTGGTAGCCCTTATTTCAAACTTAGTGTCGGCAATGGCTGGCGGTGGTGCCGGTTTACTGCAATTGCCTGCACTGATATTCCTTGGCCTACCATTTTCTATGGCCTTGGCAACACACAAAATTGCAACCGTTGCTCTTGGTGCTGGCGCAACACTTAAGCATGCGCAACAACGAAACACCCACTTAGCCTTTGCATTGCTCATGCTAACGGCCGGAATCCCTGGCGTGATCATAGGCGCGAATGTCATTCTGAGTATTCCTGAGCACATCGCTAAAGCATCCCTTGGCATGCTCACCATTGCCCTGGGCGTATACTCCTATTTCAAAAAGCAATTGGGTAAAACCCAAAACACTAAAAACCGCACCCTAGGCGGGTATATTGGCGGCGCATTCGGTCTATTTATTCTCGGTTTTTTCAACGGATCGCTAACCTCTGGCACCGGACTTTTTGTCACCATGTGGTTAGTTACATGGTTTGGCTTTGACTACAAGCGAGCAACCGCCTATACCATGATTTTAGTAGGCTTATTCTGGAACGGTACCGGCGCCCTTACTCTAGCGCTGTTAACCACGGTAAAATGGGAGTGGCTACCGATGCTGCTGCTCGGTTCTCTAATTGGGGGTTACAGCGGCGCCCATATTGCGGTTAAATACGGCAACCCGCTCATTAAACGCGTATTCGAAGTGGTCACCATACTGGTGGGCCTTTCACTGATTATCAGCACATTACCATGAAAAAACTTTTTGCTTTAGACCCCCGTAATATTTTTGTAGCACTGGACGAAATAGACCAGCAGGCGCCCTCCTATACGCTCAACCGACACGATAGCCTGCGACGAATCTTCTGGACACTCGCCTGCGTATGCGTTTGCCTGCTGCTCATCCACTATTTGAAGTACTTCTCTGCTTTCTCGGCCACCTTAGAAATGCTCTCTAAATGGCAAGGTAAGCAAAGTAACTACTGGGAAATCCAATTAAGGCACCATGAATTCATCCACTTAGCGGCCTACGGTTGGTGGACGCTATGGCATATAATCGGTTATGTCGTAATCCCGTTCTTTATTATTCGCTATGCATTAAAAACCAGCTTTACGGATATGGGTTGGCGATTTAACGATACCCGCAAACACTGGAAGGGCTATTTATTACTGCTTACGCCCATTTTGTTTTTTATATTTCTCGTAAGTTTTCGCGAAGACTTTATTAACCACTATCCCTTTTACAAAAAAGCAGGCAGAAGCTGGTTTGATTTCATAACTTGGGAAATACTTTACCTAACGCAATTTATTTGTCTGGAATTCTTCTTTCGAGGTTTTATCATCAATGCCTTAAGGCCCGCCATGGGCGCCAATGCCGTATGGATGATGTGTGTACCCTACTTAATGATCCACTTCCCCAAACTCTGGATGGAAGCCACTGGCGCAATTTTGTTTGGGTTGTTTTTAGGCATACTCGCCCTACGCTCACGCTCCATTTGGGGTGGTTTTTTTGTACACGCAGGTGTGGCAGTAGGGATGGATGTGGCATCGCTATTACGGCAGGGCACCATCCCCACACATCTATGGCCATAAAAATTCAGTTACAGCGAGAAAATAATTATGAGCAACCTACAAGACCAACTGTTAAAAGCCGGTTTGGTAGATTCCAAAAAAGCTAAGCAGGTTAAAAAACAAAAAGCCAAACAAAAAAAGGTTGAGCGAAAATCATCTCAACCCGTTATCGACGAAACCAAAGAAGCCTCAAAGCGCGCTATGGCCGAAAAAGCCGAACGCGACCGCCAGTTAAATGCGCAGCGAAATGCCGAAGCCGAGAAGAAAGCCATACTCGCGCAGATCCGCCAGCTGGTCACCATTAACGCCATCTCCCGTGATGGTGACATCGCCTATAACTTTAAAGACGGCACCACCATCAAAAAGATTCTAGTCTCCGCTAAGCAACAAGGTGAGCTGTCAAGAGGGCAACTAGCCGTAGCCAAACTGGGCGAAAACTACTCTTTAATCCCCGCAGCTGTTGCGGCCAAAATAGAACAGCGCAGTACGGAAACCATTATCGCCCTAGCCGACAAAGCACACAATGTGGAAGACGATGATCCCTACGCAGATTATCAAATTCCAGATGATTTAATGTGGTAATACTTCAGTAAATTCGATTACCTAAGGAACAAAATTAGCACCTGCGATTCTAACAACTAAGTTTTTCCACACAGAATCACCGCACGGAGGTTTGCATGGGTACTTTTCAGTCATCTCTTCGCTGGTTATTATGTCCATTTGCGGCATATATGCTTGCCACAACAGGCTGTAGCTTCACCAAAGATACCGCAGCCAATATCATAATTCCGGAAGTGATGGATGGAAAAATGAACAGGGGGTCTCACTGTAATTTGTTACAGGTAGAGTGCCAAGAGCAATTTTACCGAGAATGGCAAACCCCTGATGGCGAGAGAATGTGTACCTGCGACAACAAGAGTGCTTAAAGCACGCCTTGATACGACCTATATCAATCTAGGCGCTTGCTGAAGCGCATAGAGGCTACCACCAAGCCCAGCACACTAAACCCAATCAGCCATAATGAGTCGACCAGTAACACCTGCACTTCGGCTCCACGCAGAACAACAGCACGGATCATTCTCATAAAATGCGTTGCCGGTAATGCTTCGGCAATGTACTGTGCGACTGTCGGCATCGCCTCGTAGGGAAACATAAAACCGCTTAATAAAATCGACGGCAGCAATACAAAAACAGTCATTTGCATGGCCTGGAGTTGTGTTTTCGCTACGGTAGAAATAATCAAACCCAAGGTTAAGCTTGCGGCAATAAAGAGCAATGTCGCCATATAAATATGCAGTAAAGACCCGTTAATAGGCACATCAAAAACCCAGTAACCCAACAACAGAATAATACTTACCTGCAACAAGCCTATAAAAATATAAGGCACTATTTTACCGATCATCAATTCAATGGGTTTGATCGGTGTGGTAATGAGCAATTCCAAGTTGCCACGCTCACGTTCACGCACAATGGCCGTTGAGGTAAACAAAATCATGGTCATGGTTAAGATCACGGCGGTAAGCCCCGGTACAATATTGACCGCAGATCGACGCGTAGGATTAAAGAAAAGCGCGACCTCAAATGTAGGCTTATGAACAGCACGCTTTAAATTCGGCTCAACTATAAGTTGGTCCAGCGACATTTGCCGCAACTGCAACAACGCGGAACTCACCATAGTATCCGATGCATCCACCAGCCATTGCGCCAATATATCTTCACGCACAATGCGCGCGGTCAAATCCGCAGGGAAGATCATTGCCGCACGAATATCACCTCGCACAATCGCTTCTTCTGCTTCCTGCGGTGTGTTAAAGCGCTGGTGGACCCTTACCACTTGGGTAGCCTTCACCGCCTGTTCAATGATGCGAGCGGCACCACTACCACTCAGGTCAACAACGCCTATAGGGATATGCCGTACATCGGTATTAATGGCGTAACCAAAAAGTAATAGCTGTACCAGCGGGATCATAACAACCATGCCAAACGTCATACGATCTCGACGCAGCTGAACAAACTCCTTAAAGATTACCGCCAAAATTCTTCGCTGCGAAAGCATTATGCCGTTGGCCCCCCGGTGACGGTTACAAAAACATCCTCCAGACTTGGATAGACTTTAGTGCACACCAACGAATCATTTTCCAATGTGGTTTTCAGGTAGGGAATTGGTTGTGCAATAGAATCAGCAACTAAAACCCTAAGCCTAACCCCCTGTTGAGCCACCGATTTAACATCCGGCAGGGCCACAAGTTTTGCTTTGAGTTCGCGTAAATTAGTGGCTTCTACCTCAACAACCGTTGCACCGATTTCATTCATAAGTGCTTGCGGTGAACCCTCAGCACAAAGGCGCCCCTCATCCAAAATAGCAAGCCGATGGCAACGCTCGGCTTCGTCCATGTAGTGGGTTGAGACTAAAATAGTGGTTCCCGCATCACATAGGTCGAATAGCATTTCCCAAAAATTCCGACGGTTTTCAGGATCTACCGCCGATGTTGGCTCATCTAAAAAAAGTAAATCCGGCTCATGTAAAGTTGCTGCTGCCAACGCTAACCGCTGTCGCTGGCCGCCACTCATGCTCCCCGTTCGCTGCTTAGCTATGTCGAGAAGAGAATAACGCTCGAGCAACCACTGAATCCTTGCTTGCAATTGCTTTTTTGGCAGGCGATAAATTTTGCCCATGAATTTTAAATTTTCGGCTGCGGTTAAATCTTCATATAACGAAAACTTTTGGGTCATATAGCCAATACGTAAACGCAATGCTTCAGCCTGTTTTGGCACCTCCAACCCAAGCACGTTAACACTACCCTCGCTGGGAGAAAGCAACCCGCATAGCATGCGAATTGTGGTAGATTTGCCACAACCGTTGGGGCCTAAAAAGCCATATATGGAAGCGCGAGGCACCCTTAAGCTAAGCCGGTCTACGGCCACAAATTCACCAAAGCGTCGGGTGAGCTGATTGGCCTCAATGGCGATGGCATTGGGTGAAGATTCGCTTACCACTATGGTGCCTTCAATAAAACTTCAGCTGGTACACCAGAAGCGAGATCAGTACCTGTTGGTAGCTCAAATTCCGCTAGGTAGACCAACCGAGAACGATCACGCTCATTCATCGCATAATAAGGCGTAAAGGCTGGGTCGGAAGAGATCCACCTCAGCTGGCCTTCAAACGTTTCTTCCATACCGTCAATAATCACTGAGCGCTTAGCGCCAACCTTTAAGCTGGCACGCGCCGGTTCAGGCACATACACCCGAGCGTAAGGCGCGTCGCCCGCAAGCACAATAGCCACAGCTGAACCCGCGGCTACTCGCTCACCAGTATTCCACGGCAAGCTATCCAGTAGCCCATCTCTGGTAGCAACAACGTTTAACTCACCGAGTTGAATTTGTTCTAGGGTCAACTGTGCCTGCGCCGATTTATAGGTCGCTTCGGCCTCTTCTAGGTCTTCCTTACGTGTACCGTTCGTTAGCACCAACAGATGCTTACGCGCACTCTCCAGCTCTGCTTCGGCGGAATCTCGCCGTGCGACGGCGGCATCCATCTGCGCCTGTGTATTTAATTTTTTAAGGCTTAATTCACGTGCACGTTGGTAATTTTTTTCGGCCACCGTCAGTGCCGCCATAGCACCATTCACCTGAGCTTTTGCAACGTCGATATCTTCGACTCGTGCGCCATTGCGCAATTTCTCCCATATCGCGGCCATTCGAGCAACATCCGCCTCGGCTTTGGCTGTTCGCGCAAGCTGACGCCGGTTATCCAGCTTCACCAGCAACGTGCCCTGCTGAACATAACGGCCTTCTTTCACCGGCTGCTCAAGAATAATTTCCGCAGCGGTTGCTTTATGAATAATGCGATCTCGCTCAATAGTTCCCAATGCGCTCAGTTCACCACTACGGTCACAGGCACTTAACAGCAGTAATAGCGAGAGTTTAAATAGCCGTCTGGTTAATTTCATTCTGACCCTCGCACCCGTTCGCTCTGAAGCACTTTCGAAACTCCCCCGGTAATGAATGTAAACGTGTTAACTAAGTCTCTGGTATCCACTTTACGTCGCACCATTAATTCGCGGACAATATCGTCAAGCGTATATTTGCCTTGGCTTACGGCCCGAACTTCAGCATCTAACGTATAAAACAGGACGTATGCGGCAGCAGTGTTAGCGCCTGAAGATTCGTGAGCACTTAACGTGCGGATATGGGCCGCGCGTTTTTTTTGTGCCTCTAGGATACGTTCACGTCGGTTACTGCTGATACCCCCTGCACGGTACAACAACTCAACAGAATAGAACTCGGCAATACCCTCGGCAATCCAATCAAAGTTTTTCTTGCCACGGATCCGGGTCACCATATGGACAAATTCGTGCGCCAGCGCGCTAGTGCCATTTTCACTGACAATGGGTCGCGCTGCGTGCATGTAGAAAGAATTGGGCGCAGAAAGTCCTCCACGCCATAGTGGGTCATCGCCCCCTACAATTAGCACTTTTTCAGGCATGCGGCCAAAAGCAGCCTCCATTTTCGGCCAAAGAATTTGAGCATACACCAGAATATCCATACGTCGCATGCCAGACCCCTCGGGGGCACTCACCGCTACACGAGAACGACGGTCTCCGGAAAGCAGAATAACTTCACGCCGTGTGGCAATTTTACCTGCAAGCATCCACCCTGTGGGGCGATCAAAATTGCGCTCGCCATTCTCAATTTTAAAGGTGGGCGCTTTCCCGCCCTTGTCAGTGGGCTTTGTCCGCGTCCAACCGGTATTTACTGACCACCCCTCGGGCAGGTCAAACACAAGTGTCGCGCTGGACTTAGCCCCTTTTCGAGTGAAACTGCGTACCGAAGGAACCATATCATCACCACGAAACAGCGTGTAATTTGGCGTAATGATGGCGTCATAGGCTTTAGAGCCGCCATTCGATTCTCGCTCGCTATTCACCGAACAACGATACTTAAGCACCGCCGTGGACCCCTCGGGCAGCCAAGCCAACCGATCACCTACTCGCGTCAACCCTGCCTGGCTGCGGAAATCATAACAGCGGCTATTCTTAAGATTGAAATCCAGCTTCCGAACTAATTCGGCGTGCTCGACCGAAAGCGTGACGTCGATACTTTTCTCTTCAGGCCGGGGCTTAAAACGATACTCAAGCGCATACTGCAAAGGCTCCGCTAGCGGTTTAGTCTCGGCATGTATCGCGCAACAACAAAAAAACGGCGTTAGAAGCAAGACTGCATAATGTCTTATTCGCATCAAATCGGAACCACCCTGCTTTGAAAAAAAGGGTTATTTTATATATGAAGCCAAATTGTACCCCTATCAAACCCGCCGGGGGCAAACTGCATTCCAAACCAAAAAATAAAACAGCCGCCACCCTCTACCCTTTGAGGTACACCGACGCATTTTAAACGGGCAATAATTGATCTGTATCTAAGCAGTACCAACAACCGGCCTCTAGTCTATTCGCAAGGAACTCCAACCTGATTCGGGAGAAACATCAATGGCGGTAAGGCGCAGCTCAGTATTTGAACTGGGAATACCGGTTATTGGCTCCCCGCATCAGCGCAGTATTGAACACATTAACGCAGTCGCTCATGCCCAACAAGAGCACAATAATGACGATATTCCCAGCGCTCTCGACGGCCGGAGGGAGTACTCGCTCTCGCAATTTGCGTTTAAACAAAGTCTTATGGAAAATGCCCGGCACCCCCTCACCCATGGACACAAGAAAATGGGTAGCTATTTACTCGCTGGGTGAGTGATTTTTAGCAGAGAGCCCAATACGACGATAATATTACAAAAGAACGTTTAATTATTCGCAAAACTTGGCAGACAAATACAATGATCGCGACCATGACAACATCGCTCGCGCCAACATTATTAAATGTTACACGAAAAATTATGAATCAGAAATACGGCTGGTTTTCCCGGTTATTTAGCTAAGGCTACTTATTGCTTTTAACCAACCCCTGTTGTTGCAGGTAGAACGCTTTTGCCAACCTGTTATTACGGCAAACGCCACGAAAAACCGCAGAGTAAAGTGTAGAGACAGGCCGTCAGAGCTATCAAAATTAAAATAAATAAAAGGTAACGACTATGATCACTTGGTCTGAAAAATATGAAATTGGCATTCCTGTCATTGACGGTCAACACAAACGGATCGTCGAATACATTAACCTTCTTAAAACGCTGGATGACAGCGACAAAAGCAATCAGCAAATATCAGAAATATTAAATTTATTGGTGGATTACACCCTTTCTCACTTTGAATTTGAAGAAGAATTAATGGAAGAAGCTGACTACCCGGCAATAGAAGCACATAAAAAAAGTCATCTCCTTTTTAAGAAAGAACTCGATCACCTGCAACAACTTTTTAACAACGGCGAAGATATCGCAAAACTGCTGTCAGAAATGCTGCTGAACTGGCTACTGGAACACATTAAAGAGGACGATTCCAGTTACGCCGATTGCGTTAAGCACAACATTTTGGAGCGCCCGCCACAGGTTCACCAAAATTGGGTTAAAAACGCGACAGAACGCTACTTTAAACGCTGGTAATTTTTCTGGGCTGGAGGCTATTTACGGTTGTCGTTTTGATACAACGCCTACCATGCCGCCAGCCCTACAATATTTATTGTACAAACCGGCACAACCTCACGCATGCGTCATATTTGCTCAGATATAGCAAATACCGCTGTTTAAGTGTGTAACTAAATCAACACACTAAGAATCATTCAAATCATCCGGCACCAATGCCATCGTAATTTCGCTATAAATGTGCAACTCCAACAACAATTGGTCTGACGCCTACTAAGAGGCACCTCTATTAATCGCTATTTGCCCTTGGCTTTGTGTGTGGTTCATGTGCACGGCAAAATGTACAGGCATACTGGTGGCTTGGCGGGAAATTTAAACGACGTCCACAAATCGCACACATTGCCAGAAAGGTACGGCCTAGCAAACTGCATTAGGTCGTTGACTCCCCTAGAAGGACAGCCAAGCCTTCCCCGGCGCAACATGGATAAAACAACCGATCTATGTACGCTCAACTGCTCGACAACAGAAGTCGCAGAGCCACGTAATAAATTCCACATATAGGGGAGCGCCCGGGCTCTCCCTTCCCTCGATCCCCGACCTGACGACAAGATTTCAACGCCCCCTACCCTGCCATCTACAGCCTTAACCACCCCCCTGCGCCATAACAGAACATATTTGTATGCTTACGTGCCATTTTTACTGTGCAAAACGCAAAGTAACCGGTTACAATCGGCTGAAATCCCGCTCACATTGTTACAAAATTTCGGTATAGCCTCCTCGACAATAACATCTCAAAAGAGGCGTCACCAAAGATGTAACCGGTTACCGGGCATACATATAACAATATTAGGCTGTAAACCCCGGTATACGGCCCCAGCAGCACTTACCACCGCCCAGGGATTATCGCCCCTAACAGCACAAGAGCTGCAAGATCTACACAACGATAACAACACGAGGATGCTCGATATGACCAGACCCAGCAAATTCACAGCGAGAAAGAGCGCGCTGGCGTTCGCCATAGGGTGCGCTATTAGCGGCTCAGGTGCCTACGCCCAGGACACACCCAATACCGAGATCGAAAACGCTATCCTCGAAGAAGAGGTTATTGTTACCGGTGTTCGAGCCTCTCAGGCAAAATCCATTGATATCAAGCGCCAATCCGACAACATGGTGGACTCCATTGTTGCGGAAGACATTGGCAAGCTGCCCGATACCACTATTACCGACTCACTACAGCGGGTAACGGGTGTACAAATCACTCGCGTAGCCGGTGAAGGCACCTCTCTCAACGTACGTGGCATGCCACAGGTGCTGACCACCCTCAACGGTGAGCAGTTCCTTAGCCCCTGGTCTATTACCGAAGTTCAAGCCAATTTTTCCGACGTACCCGCGGGTATGATTAGCGGTGTCGATGTGTACAAATCTCAGTCGGCCAATACATTAGCGGGTGGTATTTCTGGGGTTGTCGACCTTAAAACCCTCGACCCTACCAGCCTTGATGTCGGCTTTACCGGCCGCTTACGCGCCGAGTTGGGTATGGGCTCACTCTCTAACGAAGAAGTGAATGCCGACGGATCGACCTCTCGCCGCGACCCCGACCTCAATCTCTCCGCAGTCGCGGGCTTTAACAATAATGAGAACTTCGCCGTTGTAGGCAGCGCCTATGTCTCCAATACCTACGCCGCAAATTACTCCATGTGGGACAACCAAAGACTGGCGTTCCTCGACGAACCCGGCGAAACCCCAACCGACCCGCTAGACCTAGACGGTGACGGCGACCTGATAAACGACTGGTATATGGTGCCCGAGCAATACGGTGCTGGCAGTAACTTTATGGAACGCGACCGCATGGGCGGTTCGATAAGTGCCAAATTTGATTTCAACGACAACTGGGCCATTCGGGGTGATGTGTTCTACAACGAAATGGAACAGTATGACCGGGGTGTGAAAGCGGCGTTTAACTCCAAGGAAACACCGTTGTCCTTCGCCCGTGACGATGTAGAGGATGGTGAACCCAATCCACCTCGCGCAAGCGGTCTCTACGACACCCTGCAACCAGGCTCCAGAGTAGGGCCAGGTACAACCATCACCTACACCGATGCCGACGGCAATACCCAGTCACCCGAGCTACACACGCTGCAAGTCGCCAATATTTGGGCGGCAGACTTCCAAACCACCTCCAGTAACGAAATCAATAAAACAGCCGCCATTAACAGCAATATCGAGCTCACTTACACCAACAACGACAACCTCGAAGCCAGCTTCCGCGTTATTCACGCCAACGCCGAAAAACAATATCGTAAAGCGACCTTTCAGCAGGGAACACCCGCGTGGTTATGGGTGGACGAAAATGGTACCCCAGGTAAAGACCCGGTTGATGGCTACAGGGTCTCCGTGGACTACACCGGCGACTATCCGTCGTTCAACTACACCGATGACCTGTCTGACGCCAACCTACTGAAGCAGTATCAGGGCTTTGCTGAGGGAGCCAATACCGAGGCCGACCTCAGCGCCATTCGTGCCGACATCAAGTTCGATTTTGAACACAACTATGTCAGCTCAATTGAAGGCGGCGTTCGTTACGGTGTGCGCTCAGCCGATTACAACAAGTTTTTCTATGTCAGCCCCACAGGCCGATACACCGACTGGGAAGACCCTCGCGTACCCGCCGACAAGCGCTACCAGCTGCTACCAGGCAACCTAGTTTGGCAAAAATTCCCCAACTGGCTGAAATTTGATTACAGTGAAACCAATTCCAGCCTGATCGATGTAGGCGGTCTGCGGGATAACGGCTTTTCCGCCGCTGATACCGTCGCGTTCTCTGACTTTGGCCCGATAAAAGGCTTTGAGAACGGCGTTGCCTCTCTCGACCCCAAAAAGTGGGACAACCCCTACGCATTTATGAACAGCCTTTATCCCGGCACCCGCACGGTGAACGACCCCGGCTACACCTACGGTGTTGAAGAAGCATCCACTAATGTCTACGCGCAGTTGAACTTTAGTAATGATGAACAGGGCTTATTCGGTATACCCTTCCGCGCCAATGTCGGCTTACAGGCGGTTATAACCGACCGTACGGTGGAAAAGAGTATTGTGCCCGAGGTATTAGATTCCTTTAACTCCCTCGGCTACGACGACTGGCAAAAAATCGCTTATGTATCAGACGTAGACACTATTAAGAACAGCGACACAGAGTATCTACCGTCGGCCAACCTAAACCTCTTCCCGCACGATGATGTGGTGGTACGCTTTGGCGCCAGCCGCACCATGACCCGTAACGATCTGGAAAATGTAGGCGCCAGCTTGAGCCTATGGGTTAGTCAATGCCCGAAAACCGATGCCAATGGCGACCCCGTGATGGTACTTAACCCGGCAACATCACAATCTGTACAAGATACCGTTGGTTGTGTCGGCGGCGGTGACGACCGCGGTGTGCCCGACATCAAACCTTGGATCGCCAACGTGTATAACACCTCGGCGGAATGGTACTTTGCCGATAACGCCATCCTTGGCCTTGGCATTTTCCTGATTCAAGTAGACTCATCAGTCGAAGAGCTGCAGGAACAGCGTAACTTCTCCGATATGGACGGTATTAACCGTAACCGTTACGCCAATATCTGGACAACCCGCAACGCAGGCGCTTCCGACCTTTATGGTATGGAGCTGGGCTACAAGCAACCCTTCACCATGCTACCCGGCGCCTTCCTAAGTTCTACCGGTGTTGAATTTAACTACACCTACTCGCAGAGCGATTCCGGCAGCGAAGATATTCAAGGCAATGCCTTCCCACTCCCTTCCAACTCCGAGCATCAGTCCAACCTTATTCTGTGGTACGACAACGCGGGCTTTAACGTGCGTGTCGCCTACAACTGGCGTAGCGAAGAGTACGTTGGCCGTGCAGCGGTTAACTCCAACGCCGCCGTACTGGAACTTGGACAATGGGCGGAATCCACCGGTTACCTGGATATTTCTACCAGCTACTGGTTCAACGATTACGTCAGTGTCTTCCTCAACGGTACCAACCTCACCGAGGAAAGCCGCAAAAGCTACACCCAGTTCGAAGACCAGTTCCATTCGCTTTGGGTTCAAGAAGCGCGCTACACCCTTGGCGTAAACCTTTCCTTCTAAGTGCAGTGCAAAAGAAACGAAATTGTGGAGTTTAAAATGAAAAATACATTACACACGATCGCGCTGCTCACCGGAGCAGCAATTCTTCAAGGCTGTGGCGGCGGTAGCATGCTCGGCACCTCTGATGCCGAAGACTACAAGCTCACCCCCGATGTCGTCACCGAAGACCTTACAAAGTCACGCCCTTCCGAAAGTGCCCCCTTTGCTTACACGGAAGGTACCGGTATCTATACACCCCAAGGCAATCAATTACTTCTACGCGGCATTAACGTGCAGTTCGCAGAAGACCCACTCACCCAGATCGACGCAATTGACGCGATTGCCGCCACGGGCGCGAATGTGGTTCGCCTGCAGCTGTTCCTCGACACAGCGCCGGCCAACCTAGAGGCCGCACTGAACAAAATCGTCGAAAACGATATGGCGGCGGTACTGAGCCTCCACGACGACTCACTTGAGTGCTCCGACGATGGCGAAGCCTTCCTCGATGCCGTTAACGATATTTGGCTAAATGAATTTCTCAACGTCATCGCGCAGGATCGCTTTCAGCCCTTCATCATGATTAACATTGCCGATGGCTGGGGCCCCGAAATGATTTTCGATGGCTACAGCACTGGCTACCGCACCTATATCGATAACTACAAAACCGCAATTCGCGCTTTCCGTAAAGCCGGGTTCCGCGTGCCATTGGTTATTGATGCACCGGGTTGCGGTGCCGACTACCATGCCTTTGTGAGTGGTCGCGCGCTGGAACTAATGGCGGCCGACGAAGAAAAGAATTTAATTCTCTCCGTTCACGGCTACGGTAACCACTGGAAAAGAGGCACCGACGCCGTTGCCGCAATCGAACAGCTCACCGCACAAGACGTGCCTGTCGTCATGAGTGAGTTCGGAGGCTCTGGTATAGGTGAATTCCCCGTGCGCCATAAAGAGCTTATCGAAAAAGGTGCTGGCGACTATGCCGCTAACCTCACTATTCCTTGGGGTAGCGATGCCGACAAAGCGGCCATCAACATTGCGCTGGAGAATGCGCCGGTGGATGTTACCAATACCGATATCTTCTTCGACATTAAAGTTGATGACGCCTACGTAGACGATGGCACCTTGGGCGTTCAGGTGTACCTGCGCGATGTAAACGATGAATACGCTAACCTCGCCTGGCTGGGTGCATGGTCGTTTGAGAAAGAAAAGTGGAATACCATTAAACACACGGTTAACAGCAAAGCAGATTTCGGCTGGGCTTCCGATGCATTCGACATCACCCAGGTGGCCACTATCGGTATTGAGCTAGTTGCAAACGGCAAGCCTTTAGAAGTCGCTGGCGCCATTGCTATTGATGGGTTCAAAATTATTGAAGGCACCGGGCCGGTTGAATTGGTTAACGACGACTTCACCGACGACATTAACGATTGGGTTGTGCCCTGGGGTGATGCCACTATCACTCATGATGCTGGTGCAGGTGCGCTCGCCGTTACTCCAAACGGGGCTGAGTTTGTACTACAGCTAAATAGTCTCGGCGACCTGAAAGGGTTTACACCTGAAACGCCTATTACTGTTAGCGTGCTAATCCCAGCCGACTATGACAGCAGCAACGCTTATTTCACCTTCTTCAGTAACGAAGGTGAGTGGAAATCGACTGCCTATGTTGGTGCAGACCAGTTTACCGCCGGTGAATGGTCGGAAATAACACTAACCACACCGGTTTATACAGAAGACGACCCCGCTACCCCCGATGAAAATGAAGACAAATCTTTCCCTACCTCTGCATCCTCGGTGGGCATTCAATTGGGTGGACTCAGCGGTTCTAACGCCCCCGTACTGATCGATAACTTCATGATCTCCGGGATAGTACTGAACGACTATGTCGAAGGCATTCAGTACAACGGTGATTTCAACGATGGCGAAGATGGCTGGGGTGTTCTTAGCTGGGGTAACTCGGGTAACGTAGTGGCCGACAGTGGCAACCTGACCATGGCCCTCACGACGGCTACCGACAGTCGCCTGACCATATCCAAAACCACCTGGAATCAAGTTCCACTCTTGGATGTAACATCTGACCCATTCGTGATCAAAATGCGCATGATGATCCCAGAAAGCTATGCTGGCCTCACCGATATGCTATTTCAGGTATTCATGCAAGACAGCGGTTGGGGCAACCATACCAATATTCTCACCCTCAACGCCTCGGAAGGAGACTTTTTGTTTGGCGAATGGATGGATATTGAAATCGACGCCAGAGCAGCACTGCCTGACGCCTTTGCCGGCGGCACACCCCAGCACTTCGGTTTCGATTTCTGCTCCGACGCCGACTGCTTAACCGATGGCACAACACCGATGGGCACCGTTGACCCCATACTCCTAGACTACTTCATCGTTGAAGGCCTGGTACCCGTTGAAAAAGTAGAAGTTATCCTCGACCAAATCGATTTCTTCTACCTAAGCCACTTCGAAAACCTCATGATCGACTATGTGGAAGGCTCACTCGATGCCGATACCCTGCAGGAAACATTCCTCGCCGCTGAGCAGCGCAGCGCACCCTACTCGTGGATCGCTTGGTCTTGGTACGGTAACATTCAGGAAGAAATGGATTGGGATATGACCCTCACCATCGACGACCCCGAAGCACTCACCGAGCGCGGTGAAGATATCGTTAACGGTAAAGGTGGCCTCAAAGGAAACTAAGCCCTACCTCACTTTTTGACCAACGTAAGCCGGTACAGCTCCCACTGTACCGGCTTTTTTATGCGCCCCGCTTTTGAGTCTAACCCGTAGGTAAAATCAGCAAGAATCTGTCGCCTAGTCTAACCTCAATAGAGAAGTATTCTTTGAGACATAGAACCACTGCACCATGGCTGAAGCGCAACTACTGACTCTCGACCAACTCAATCTGAAAATGGGCCAGGTGATCCAAATACACCCAGACCCAGCAGATAGCGACAAGCGTTATGATTGCGTACTTGTCGGCGGCCTTCCCGGTGAAACCGTTATTATCACCTCCCCCACCTCTGGGCGGTTTCCTCAGCTGAAGGAGGGCGATGTAATCGCGATTCGGGTAATGAGCGCCAATGGCGTTGCGATTTTTCCTTCCGTTGTGTTATTTATCAGCGAAGAACCCCTCTATCTGGTTTTTCTAGATTTTCCAAAATCCATAAAATTTCGCATGATCCGAACCGCAAGCCGCGTAGATGTGGCCATGCCTGTACTACTGCACAACCAAACCCAACCGGGCAAAGGCACACTCGCCGGAAAAATTCTTGATATAAGCTTGGGTGGCGCTCAAATTGAAATAGAAAAGGATGGCGGCGCAAAAGGCGACATCATCGAAATAAAAGGCAAATTCGAAGTAGGCAATATTAAGCGCATCACCAAAATTATGGCCGTTATTCGTATGAAGAAAGCCCTTCCCGATGGCAAGTTCCGCTGCGGTGTGGAGTTTGACGAACGCGACGAAGAAAAGCTGCTTGTTCTATTTGGCTATATTTTTAATGCCATGGCGGTAGGCGAAGCCAAAATCATTCAATAGCCAATCGAACGCCCTATCACTTAAGAGCCCGTAATATAATTGTGCTATAGGCACCTTAGATCGATCACCTCCGCACCGTATACCTCTATTCGCCGAACCCAGTGAAGTCTAGCCAAACCACATGCCCCTCGACTAAAACGCATACCTCACCAAGAGTAAATTAACAAACATGTTAACTTTATGGCATGTGACCCCACCCCAGCATAGAGATTTAAGCGCCACCCGACAAAATACATTTGTTATAAGCCCCCCCCACTAAGCCCCTGCGCCAATCTAAAAGTTAAACCCTTAGGATGACTTTGCTATTTAATTGAGTCCGACCCATAAAAATTAACAGTGAGTTGTTAATTGGTTCGTACTTTTGCACTTTGAATTGAGTTTCCTGTCATATTTCTGCTCGAATGAATTACTATTGTACTTAACCGCCCACCGACTAGGGCGTTAAATGCCCCCATATGGGTGCGCACAAACGTATGCAGCAACGTATACAAAGGCTTCACACAACTAACCAACATTTGTAGGTTTCGTTAGGGCAAAAGCTGGATTCCAAACACCTGGAAACATTCCTCTCGCCAAGGCTGGCATAGGTTGGGTTGCATCCCATTCGCAATCACGGATAAGAATCGGGATTCCCCCAGTTGCCAGTCCTGACACAGGAGAAAATTTTTAATGCGTGGATTTAAAAGCAGTGACAGTAAACCTTCCACTGACAATTTTGCAGGTGACACCATGAGTTCAACCCAAAAAGTGCAAGTACCCGTTACTCCCCCTTTTGGCAACACAACGCCCGAGCCCATCAAACCTACCTCTACTCCCAGCGCTATTATCGGCCCAAAAATTCGTTTCAAAGGCGAATTGGTGGGTGAAGAAGACCTACTGATACAGGGCCAGGTCGATGGCACCATCGATTTGAAAAACCATACCCTCACCATTGGTGAACAGGGTGTAGTAAGAGCCAATGTACTTGCAAAAACAGTAACCATCGAAGGTACAGTAGAAGGTGACTTATTTGGCCAGGAGCGAATCTCCATACTGGCCAGTAGTAATGTAAAAGGCAATATCGTTGCCGAACGTGTCACCTTAGAAGACGGTGCCAAGTTCCGCGGCTCTATTGATATGGATGTAGAATCCCATAAAGATCAATTCCAAAAATTCACTAGCAACTCCGTACCTAGCCCAACAAAAACCTCGGCCCCCACTACCGTGGAAACCAAGTCGAAATCAACCGACCCACAAAACGCCTAATTATTAGGGTGTCTGACGCAGGCTGGAGCTTCTCCTCTTCTACTACAAACCTGTGGTAGAAGAAGAGACAAAAAACACAATGCTACACAGATCTCCAGGCCTAACAGCCATTTACAACGAAATTAAAAAATCTAAACGAAACCGCATATTGGATCTCGGCTCTATGGCTGTTTCCAACTTCAATTTTTTTTCTTCGCTGAGCTGTAAAATCCACTTTGAAAACCTGAATGAATTCGTCGAAGATAATGCAAGATTGTCTACAGGCAACCTTATTTTCAAGCTTAACAAATTCTTGTTATCACACGAGCCAGAAGAGAAATTTGATGTAATACTCGCCTGGGATTTGTTGAATTACCTTCCCGTCGAGGTAATCGAATCTCTCTTCGGCAAGCTTAATAATTGGTGCCACCCCAACACCCTGCTGCACACCGTTCGATATTTAAACAGCAACATTTCTAGCCAGCCGGCCGTATTTGAAATCATTGATCAGTACCATATCCAAATTAGCGCTTACCCAATAACCGCTAGGCGTTTTCCTTTGCATAAAACCGCTGCATTATTGAAGCATATACCGCAGTATTTTTTGCACAACAACCTAATGAACGAAGCTGGAATGGAGACCGGTATAGGCGAACAGGTTTTGCGCTATATGCCCGAAAAATCTCAACGAAAGCAATACATTTCCAGCACAGGAATTAACAACGTCATACCCGGTGATGAGCGAGAAAAGCCACTAGATTCTTCGCTTTCACAACAGTTAAAACTGTATAAATCGCCCGCAATAGAGCAAATATTACACGGTAACATTCGAAAACGAATATTAGATTTGGGGCGAAAATCTACTCGCAACCTTGAGTTTTGGCGCAAACACTTTAGTGAGGTACATTCAGAAGATTTGGCTTCGTCTATTCGTTGGCATACAACCACCGCAGACCTCACCATTCAAGCGGATGACATTTCACTCAGCGAAGAGGCGCTGAACTTTAATCACGATCTTCTCTTCGATGTTATTGTCCTGTGGGATATACCGAATTATTGCAACCAAATTCAGCTAAAGGCCATCGGTGATCGGCTAAAAAAACACTGCAACAAGCACACCCAGATTCTCATATTTTCTTATCTGGGAAACTTCATTCCCCCACAACCCCAAAGCTTTAACCTACAGGGGAATGGAAAATACCATGCAAAAGAAGCCGGTAAACGTACGCGCGACCACAGCGCCATTACAACATCGGGAATAATGAAGCTTATCCCTGGCTGGAAAATTGTAAAAACGCACATTTTTTCTGACGGAATGAAGCCTGGGCTAGTGGAACTGATATTTGAATACACGGAATTACTCACCGGTAGTAATAACACCGACACCCAGAACAACGCCGAAAAACAAAACCCACAATCCGCGTTAAAATAAATCAACAACCGCTTCTAACATCTGAAATCTAAGTAGACTAACCAAAAATACCCGGTAAAACGCTACGATAGACGTTCACCAATTAACTTTATATTCAAAGCCAACCGCAAGATCTTCAGGGTTTTCATTGTTATATTGGCTGTATCGGTATTCAGTTACCAGATAGAAATTCTCGATAATACGATAGCCCAGCTGCGTTTCTAAGTAAGTGTGGCTGTTGCGATCACTGCCCGCTATGGTTTCACCAAACGATTGATCTGCAAATCCACCTAAATATAAGCGATCAGACAAATAAGGGAAGTAGATTTACAAGCCGCGTACTCGGCCCACACTGTCTCCGCCACATCAAACTTGCCGCACACTGCGCTGCAGGAGTTGTTGCCGCCGCCAACTCACTGGTAAGCTTGGGCCTTTAGATCAACCTCAAGAAAAAGCTAATGTCCCGCCATATCGCGATAGTAGAAGACGAAGAAGCCATTGCCCAAAATTACTGTGATGCCCTGCGTCGCCAAGGTTTTAAGGTGAGCCACTACCGAAGCCGACCAGAAGCATCAGAGGCATTTAACAACCGATTGCCAGACCTAGCGATAATCGATGTAGGGCTCGGGGACGACATAGAAGGCGGTTTCGAGCTGTGCCGAGAACTACGCACGAAGGCCCCCGAGTTACCCATAATTTTCCTTACCGCTCGCGACAGTGAGTTTGACGTTGTATCGGGGTTGCGCTTGGGCGCTGATGATTATTTGACCAAAGATATCAGTCAACCCCATATGCTCGCACGCATTACCGCGCTTTTCCGCCGCATCGACGCCCTGCAAAAACCACCCGCGCCGGAGGAAGAAATAGAAAGAGGCAAACTTAAAATGAACATGGACCGCATGACAGCGCAGTGGCAAAACCAAATTGTCGACCTTACGGTGACTGAGCTATGGATTGTGCACTCGCTAGCACAACACCCCGGACATGTTAAAAATCGCCAGCAACTAATGGATGCCGCCAACGTTGTGCTCGATGACAACACCATTACCTCACACATCAAGCGTGTTCGAAAAAAATTCAAAGAACTCGACGACAACTTTGACTGTATTCAAACCGCCTACGGCATGGGCTATCGCTGGCTAAATGAGACATCGGGGCACTAAGGCCAAAACGGCGCGGCGATGAAATTACGTAAACAACTGCTACTGGTAAGCCTTATCACTCTCACCTTGCCTTGGGTGGGCTGCCAATATATTCGTGAAGTAGAATCCACTATGCGTCAGGGCCACACCGACGCCTTGGGCGCAACCGCAAAGGCTGTAGCGGCTCGATTGGGAAGTGACACACTAACGACCAGCGAATTAAACCGACTCAACCCTCCGCCGGGCAGCGTTCCTTTATTTGCCCATACCCGCGCAAGCCCGCCACTGATCGACGGCTACGGCGAAGACTGGCAGCAACACAGCCTGCAAACCCTCAGGGATAGCCAAGGGCAGCTACGTACTCGCATCGCAGCGGCTTACGTACCACAGGCCGCCGATAAGCGGCTGTACCTCTACCTCCGTGTTGCCGATGACAGCCTGCAGTATTTCAAACCCACACAACAATCTCCGGGAGAAAGTGACCACTTACTTATCCGCCTGAACAAAGAAGACGGTGCCAATAAGCTTTTGGTCTACGCAACCGGTGCTGGTGACCTCAAAACCGCATGGCTGGATACCAACGGCGTAGTAACCCCTAACTACCAAGTCACGGGCGTCTCCAATGAAACCAAATCAGGCTACCTCATGGAAATGAGCCTGCCGATAGAGTGGGCCGAGGCGGGCCTAGGGATTGAAATCACTGACACCTCCCACTCACTTCCCAGCAGCCACAACCTCGGCCGGGAAGGTAAAATTCCGCCGCTTATTAGGGCGTCCTCCAGCCTCAGCGACGAGCTTCAGGTGTTCCAACGCAGCGGCGTTCGATTTCAGATTGCCAACCGAGGCGGTCGCCCCATAGCCCAAGCCGGTATGCTCACCTCCACAGAAAGCCAAGCACATGAGCAGCGCCACTCGTTCCTCAATTGGTTTTATCGCCTCGCCATTGGGACACAAACAGTGCCAATACTGGACGACAGCTGGCACACAGGCAGCCTCGACACACCAGAAATTTCTCATGCCCTATCAGCCAGCCCTGCCGACAACGGCATTGTTCACCATGGCCGCTACCAACAGGGAAGTAATAAGCTCACACGCGTTGCGATACCCGTATTCGACTTACACGCAAAAGCCCCTGCCGAGCCTATTGCAGTGGTCGTTGCCGATCAGAGTACTGACACACTATCTACCATCACCAGCTCTGCTTTTTACAAAATGCTATTCTATTCGATGGTGGTAACGCTTGCGGCTAGTATCAGCCTTATAACTTACGCCTCCTGGTTGTCGCTGCGTATTCGCCGCCTAAGCCGCGCTGCTGCCAGCGCCATTTCCGACAGTGGTAAAGTCGCCGACGACTTTCCTGTATTCACCAGCCAGGACGAAATAGGCGACCTCTCGCGCAACTACGCTCAACTGCTTACCCGCTTGCGCGAATACACTAACTACCTCCGCTCCCTGTCCAGCAAGCTTTCTCACGAGCTGCGAACACCGCTGGCTATCGTTAAGTCGTCATTGGAAAACCTGGAGCATGAAGCCCTATCGGATAAGGCCCGAACCTATGCCCACCGGGCAATGGAGGGCACCTCTCGGCTATCCAACATTCTCAACGCTATGAGTGCCGCCAGCCGCGTCGAACAAGCCATTGGCGCCGCCGAAGTTGAAACCATTCCCTGCGACGAGCTACTAACAAACCTTAAAGGCGCCTATCAAGATGTCTATCAAAATGCCACTTTTACACTCAATATTCGCCGAGATGAAGGCCCACTGAAACTGCAGGGCTCGGGCGAGCTGCTGGTGCAGATGTTCGACAAGCTTGTAGATAACGCCGCTGACTTCTGCCCCAAAGAGGGAAAAATTGAGCTAGGGCTCTACCGACGAAATGACCGCCTGATATTCACTGTCCACAATCAGGGGCCGCCGCTGCCCCGTCATATGCATGGTCAGCTGTTTGACTCCATGGTGTCTGTGCGAGAAAAGCCCAGCGGGCCAGAAGGCGGACAACATCTAGGGCTGGGGCTTTATATTGTGCGCCTAATCGCCGATTTTCACCGGGGAGAGGTACAGTGCTACAACGTACCCGACCACAGTGGCGTAATCTTTGAAGTTAGTCTGCCGGTAGATTAACGAGGACAGACAAGCGCATGCTGCACACCCCTCTCGCATTAACGCTTTTGGGCCGCACACAGCCTAAGAACTATTATATGCGGCGCCCTTGACTTTAATCGGCAAACACGGATAATACCGCGTCCTCAAACCGCCCCTCCGGCGGCGTGGTTACAGAATTTTAATCATTTAACAGATTTATACAGGAGCAACGCGGTGGCAAATTCACCTCAAGCAAAAAAGCGTGCCCGTCAGAACGACAAGCGTCGCGCTCACAATGCTGGCCTGCGCTCCATGGTTCGCACTTATCTTAAGAAAGTGATTGCGGCGATTGAAGCAGGCGACGCTAAAGCAGCACAAGCAGCTTACGTGGAAGCAGTGCCCGTAGTCGACCGCATGGCTGACAAAGGCATCATCCACAAGAACAAGGCCGCTCGCCACAAGAGCCGCCTGAATGCTCAAATCAAAGCACTTGCGGCTTAATTGATTTTTCAGTATTCAAAAAAAGCCGGCTTTTAGCCGGCTTTTTTATTTCCCCTTTATGCTATGACCTCGCGCACGCGTATCACCCGCGAATCACATCACCCCCAACAATTACACACACTTTTCCAGCTCGGCCACAAGTCGCTCAGTTTGAGCCTTGTTACCCAGTGTAATGCGCAAACCTAAGTTGCCCTGGTGATCAACCTTAGGTCGAACCAGAATACCGGCCTCCTGTAACCCCCTCTCCACCACCTCCGGGTTAGCAAAAAACGCCCACACAAAATTACCCCCACTAGGCCAGTACACAACATTCCGTTTATCTAAAAAACACTCCAACAGAGGCTTCGAAACCTGCATCACCTCCTCTACATATTCCTGCACAGAATCGAGGTTATCTAGCGCCGCCCGAATCGCAACAATTGCCAGCTGATTTACATCATAGGGGCCACGCACATTCAACAATGCATCAATATTCTCCCGTGCAGCAATGATATAACCCAAGCGCAAAGAAGGTATGCCCCAAGTTTTTGAAAAGGTGCGGGTAATTACGATATTAGGGTACAAGCCTACCAAATCGGCCACTGTTAAAGACGCATACTCAAAATAGCATTCATCCACCAGAATAACGGCCTGCGGCGCAGCCTTAGCCAGTGTAATGATTTCTTCACGCGAAACTAATGTGCCGCTAGGGTTGTTAGGGTTAGCGATGGTAATTACACGGGTTTTCTCCGAAATAGTTGCCATAACATCTGCCAACGGAAAACCTTTCTCGCGACTATACGCTGGCTCGTGAATCACCATATTTTCGATTCGGGCACATTGGCTGTACATCGCAAAGCTGGGGCCGGGAATAATCGCCTCATCACCTTCTCTACACGCCGAACGAAAGATAAGCTCGATCCCCTGATCCGAACCATTAGTGATCATCACCTGCTCCGCAGGCACACGGGCATACCCGGCGATACGTTCAACAATATCACCGTAAGACGGGTACATCTGCAGACGCCCATCATTAATAAAATCGACCAACGCCTTCCGCACAGCCTCGCCTACCGGCAAAGTGCGCTCATTAAAATCGAGCAGTAAATGCTGCTTTGGATCACGACCATCCAAAGGTGGCTTGTAAGCACTCATTCGATCTATATGATCTTTAAAAATGGACATAGCATTTACTCAACAATTATCAAAAGCGCGGCGTCGTCACATAAAAAACCCGGCATTGCCGGGCTTCAAGATTACATTCAATTCGTCACATACAGCAAGCCCTATTCGAGCACTAGATTGTCTCGATGAATCAGCTCATCGTAATCTCTATAACCCAATAAAACCTCTATTCTACTGCTCAGCTGCCCCAATATTTTACGCGCATCGTCGGAGCTGTAATTCACCAACCCACGCGCAACTTCATTGCCGTTTAAATCCAAGCAAACCACCATTTCACCTCGAGCAAAATGGCCTTTAATCTCTTTCACCCCCACCGGAAGCAAACTCCGACCTTTCTGCCGCAACGCTTTTACGGCGCCATCATCCAATATCAGGTCACCACGAGACTGCATGTGACCCGCCAACCATTGCTTGCGCGCAGCAATAGGCTGCTGACTGGCATACAGTAGGGTACCCACAATTTCTCCATTCGCAACACGCGGCACAACATTGTGTATTTTCCCACCCACAATAATAGTGCTGGCACCGGAACGCGCAGCAAGCCGAGCCGCACGCACCTTGCTCACCATACCACCTCTACCTAACGCACCACCTGAACTTGCCATCTCATCCAATTGCGTTGAGAGCGCCGAGCATTCAAATAAAATTTGCGCCATAGAGTTTTTGCGTGGGTCGCTATCGTACATGCCCTGCTGATCAGTCAAAATGCACAACACATCAGCTTCAATTAAATTAGCCACAAGCGCGGCAAGGGTATCGTTATCGCCAAATCGAATTTCATCGGTAACAACAGTATCGTTTTCGTTGATGATAGGGATAATACCCATGTCAATTAAGGTGCGTAACGTTGAGCGGGCATTCAGGTAGCGTTGACGACTGGATAAATCATCGTGGTCCAATAAAACCTGCGCGGTTTTCTTACTGAACTTTTGAAACTCTTGCTCGTAGGCTTGAATCAAGCTCGACTGACCAACAGCGGCAGCGGCCTGCTGCTCGTGAATAGCTTTAGGCCGGCTTTTCCAGCCTAGCCGGGTCATGCCTGCGGCGACTGCACCCGAGGAGACCAACACAACCTCGTAACCCTTTTTGGACAACGCCGCTATCTGCTCGACCCAAAGCGCCATTGCCTCTTGGTCGAGCCCCTTACCATTATTGGTAAGCAAGGCGCTGCCAATTTTAATAACCCAACGCCGACTCTGCTTTACCAGATCTCTTTTGCTCATTGTGCGATTCGTTCTTTTCCCAAAGGAGTCAATATAGTGGAGCGATACTCACTCGTTTACTCAACGTATTCTACTTCCACATCATGGTCATCGTCGTCGTCATCGTTACCCTTCTGAGCCTTCTTTGACTTATGTCTTGCACGTAACGCATCTATACGCTCACGCGCCTCAGCCTGCATTTGCAACTGAGTCTGTAGCTCTTGCTCGGCATAGTCAGGGTCTTCTTTTTCCTGCGCCCAGAGAACCTCCAAATGACCCAGCAACTGCTCACACAAACTCTCGGTCCCCATTCTTCCAATGGACGATACCGCGTACACCGGGCCCTGCCAGTTCAAAGCCTTAACAAGCGCCTGCTTTTTTTCTTCCACCTCGTCATCTAGCAGCAAATCGGTTTTGTTCAAAACCAACCATCTGTCACGCTTTGCCAGCGTTGGACTAAAACTTTCCAACTCCCGAACAATTGACCGTGCATTTTCGATAGGGTCGGATCCATCGATAGGACAGATATCCACTAAGTGAAGTAAAATGCGGCAGCGCGTTAAATGCTTAAGGAAACGAATACCCAGCCCCGCCCCCTCTGCAGCACCCTCAATCAAACCGGGAATATCAGCCACAACAAAACTGCGATGCCTTTGCACTTTTACCACACCAAGACTAGGCACTAGTGTAGTAAACGGATAATCAGCCACCTTAGGCTTTGCCGCCGATACGACGGTAATAAACGTGGACTTCCCCGCATTAGGCAAGCCCAACATACCAACATCGGCCAACATCTTCATTTCCAGCTTAAGCTGCTTTAAATCGCCTTCCGAACCATTTGATGTTTGCCTAGGTGCGCGATTAACGCTGGACTTAAAGCGCGCATTCCCCAGACCGTGAAAGCCTCCCTGCGCAACCAAAAACTTGTCTCCATGGGCGGTAAGGTCGCCAACTTGCTCACCGGTTTCTTCGTTGAGCACCGATGTACCCACAGGCACTTTCAGCACCAAATCGTCACCTTTTCTGCCGGTGCAATTTTGACCACGACCACCTTCACCACTTTGTGCGTTGTAAATTCGCTGGTAGCGGTAGTCGATAAGGGTATTAAGGTTTTCGTCAGCCTGCAGATAAACACTGCCACCGTCGCCACCATCACCACCGTCAGGGCCACCCCGCTCAATAAACTTTTCACGACGAAAACTCAGGCAGCCGTTACCGCCTTTACCTGCCTGAACAATAATTGGAGCTTCGTCTACGAATTTCATTTTCTTTCTGCCTGTGACTTTTGGGTGGACGCTCGCCGGGTAAGCCTACAATTTCCCGACCGCCCATATCTTCTACTCGAAGCAATTCTCTGCCTGCACATCCTTGTGCATCGCCGCTACCAACCATCCTTGACCTCCGCGGCATACCGCACATCCTGTGCATCGCCGCTACCAACCATCCTTGGCCTCCGCGGCATACCGCACATCCTGTGCATAAAAAAAGCCTCACTACACGGTGTAGCGAGGCTTTTTCGTAAGCTTAGTAAACCGTGATTAAGCCGCTACAATAATACTAACTACTCTACGGTTTTTCGGGCCTTTAACATCAAACTTGACTGTTCCAGCTGATTTTGCGAACAGGGTATGGTCTTTACCCATACCAACATTCTCACCGCCGTGGAACTGAGTACCACGCTGACGTACCAAAATGTTTCCGGCCTTAACAACTTGACCGCCAAACAATTTAACACCTAAGCGTTTACTTTCGGAATCGCGACCATTGCGCGTACTACCGCCTGCTTTTTTGTGAGCCATGATTCTCTCCTAATTAACCTGTAATGCCAGTGATTTTAACTTCTGTGTACCACTGACGATGCCCCTGACGCTTCATAGAGTGCTTACGACGACGGAACTTGATAATAGTTACCTTGTCTGCACGACCGTGGCTAAGAACCTCGGCAGTGACTTTGGCACCTTCAACAACAGGAGTACCGATTTTTACATCGTCTCCGCTACCTACCAACAGAACCTGATCGAAATCTACGTTCTCGCCAGTAGCGACTTCAATTTTTTCCAAGCGAAGTACTTCGCCTTCTTCCACGCGGTGCTGTTTACCACCGGCAGCTATAACTGCGTACATATTGTGCGCTCCAGTTAAAAATGGACGACACGAAGCAGAGAGCTCGCTCCCTTTTAAACCACCACCCAAATTGATGTTGGCCGCAAAGCTTGCGTCGTTTAATACAAAACCCCTGTTACCAAGGGTTACAGGGGCGCGAATTGTACTCGAACCCCTACACCAAAGCAAACCCCAAAAACAAGTCAATTACACGCGGCTTTTAAGCACCGTAAAAATAGCTGCGGCCCCTATTAAATCAAAGCTTTGGGGCTTTTTCTCCCTAAGCAGGCGCGTGAACACCTTCAAGACTACAAAATCAGTGGCATTGCCGTATAATGCGGCCCCGAACGGGAAGTCGCTCAGTCGCTCCAAAAGAGCCGTTACCAAGAAGGGCCGTCACCAACTGCCGGCTTGGTGCATCGACAGGAATACCTCCGCCCGTCCCACGTATTGAGAACCACAGGAATCCTATATATGTCCAAGATATTAGATGCAGTAAAACCCGGTGTTCTAACCGGCGACGATGTTCAAAAAGTATTTGAGATTGCAAAGGCAAATGCCTTCGCCCTCCCCGCAGTGAACTGTGTCGGCACCGACTCCGTAAATGCCGTATTGGAAGCAGCCGCCAAGGTAAAGTCTCCTGTTGTTATTCAATTCTCCAACGGCGGTGCAGCGTTCTTCGCCGGTAAGGGCCTGAAAGCCGAAGGCCAACAGGCTCAGATACTCGGTGCAGTATCTGGCGCAAAGCACGTCCACCAAATGGCCGAAACCTACGGCGTGCCGGTCATTCTCCACACCGACCACGCAGCCAAAAAACTGCTGCCTTGGATCGACGGCCTGCTGGACGCGGGCGAAAAGCACTTCGAAGAAACCGGCAAACCACTGTTCAGCTCACATATGATCGACCTCTCTGAAGAGAGCCTAGAAGAAAATGTTGAAATTTGCGCCAAATACCTAGAGCGCATGAGCAAAATGGGCATGACCCTTGAAATTGAACTGGGCTGCACCGGCGGTGAAGAAGACGGCGTAGACAATACCGGCATGGACAGTTCGGAGCTATACACCCAACCAGAAGATGTTGCCTACTCATACGAAAAGCTAATTGCAATTTCTCCGCGCTTTACCATAGCTGCGGCATTCGGCAACGTTCACGGAGTATACAAGCCTGGTAACGTTCAACTTACACCTAAAATTCTCGCCAACTCCCAAAAGTATTGTTCCGAGAAATTCTCCCTACCCGAAAACTCGCTGGATTTTGTCTTCCACGGGGGCTCCGGTTCTTCTCAGGAAGAAATTCAGGAATCTATTGGTTACGGCGTGATTAAAATGAATATCGACACCGACACCCAGTGGGCCACTTGGAACGGCATTCGTGAGTATTACATCGCCAACGAAGGTTACCTGCAAGCTCAGATCGGCAACCCTGACGGTGATGACAAGCCAAACAAAAAATATTACGACCCTCGCGTATGGCTGCGCAAAGGGCAGGACACTATGGTTGCTCGCCTTGAGCAGGCCTTTGCAGACCTGAATGCCATAGACGTACTTTAAACACTGTATCGCCATAGCAAAAAAAGCCCGTTTAAAAACGGGCTTTTTTTAGGGCCCGCCGAAAGGTTTGCCTCCGGCACACACTCCCAGCAAAACAATAGGTAGCTACCCCCAATGCTGTCATTCCACAAGGTTGCCCAATCCGATTTCGAAGCGGTCAATCAGCTTATTATTGAACAGCTCCATTCCGATGTGGATCTAGTGGAAAACATCGGCCATTACATTGTCGATGCCGGTGGTAAGCGATTGCGACCATTGCTGGTTTTGCTTATTGCTAATGCGCTGGGCTATCAGGGCAAACAGCACATAAACCTAGCCGCAATCATTGAGTTTATTCATACAGCCACCTTGCTCCACGATGATGTTGTCGATGTTTCCTCTCTGCGCCGCGGACGACCTACCGCCAACGCTGAATGGGGCAATGCACCCAGCGTACTGGTTGGCGACTTCCTTTATTCCCGGTCGTTTCAGATGATGGTTGCCATTGGCAATATGAATGTAATGAGCATTCTATCCAACACAACAAATGTCATTTCCGAAGGTGAAGTCCAACAATTAGTAAACGCCAAAGACCCGGGTGTGACAGAAGCCAACTACCTGACCGTTATCCACAAAAAAACAGCCGCACTGTTCGAGGCGGCCTGTGAAATTGGGGCCGTTATTGCTGATGCCAACCCCGCCCAACAGGATGCGTGCCGTCAAATCGGCTACCACTTGGGCGTTGCCTTTCAATTGATTGATGATGCCCTAGACTACGAGGGTGATGCTGAAGCGCTGGGTAAAAATGTGGGCGACGATCTCGCCGAAGGTAAACCCACACTGCCCCTCATACACGCCATAAAGCATGCACCTAGCCACGAGTCTGAACTGATCAAACAGGCCATTCGCGACGGCGATATCGATAAACTGCAACAAATAGTTTCTATCGTGCAGCAGTACGGTGGACTGGATTACACCAAGCAGTGTGCTCGCGCACACGCTGACAAAGCGCTCACGTTAATAGAAGCGCTGTCGGCTACCGCTTACCGATCTGCACTGGCAGATCTCACGCGCTTTTCGGTTGAACGAACCACCTAAACGCACACGTTTCGCACGGTAGCGCGGGAAAATACTAACGACCTACCTGCCAAAGAGGCCCATCAATGCAAAAGAAAACACTTGCCGACCTTTACACCAACTGGAACGACCTAGTTGCCACCGCCAGCTCTTGGGAAGGGCGCACGCTGAAACAATTATTTTCAGAGGATAGTAATCGCGCCGCCCGTTATACCGTAGCCGCCACCGGCCTGCAGTTCGATTTCTCTAAAAACCATATCGATGAAAAAACCCTCGCGCAGCTAATTGACGCGGCCAACCAGGCAGACTTGCAGGGCGCCATTAAAAAATTAATGCGTGGCGATCATGTTAATAACACCGAAAACCGCCCCGCCCTACACACCTCTCTGCGCTTTATCGGCGCCGCCAAAACTGACGAGCAAAAATGTGTTGCCGAAACACTAAAAAAAATGGCGAAGTTAATAGATTCGGTACATAGCGGTGACTGGAAAGGCCACAAAGGCGACAAGATCACCGATGTTGTCAATATTGGTATCGGTGGCTCAGACCTCGGCCCGAGGATGGTCACCAAAGCACTCACCCCCTTCCACACCGGTCACGTTAATGTACATTTTGTGGCCAATGTTGACGGTGCCGAAATTTATGACCTCACGCAAAAACTAGACCCAGCAAGCACCCTGTTTTTAATTGCCTCAAAATCATTTTCCACCCTGGAAACTCTCGAAAACTCCTTAAGTGCACGCAAGTGGATGCTGGATAGCGGCTGCGCTCAAGATCAGCTTTGCCATCACTTCGTTGCCATTTCTTCCAAAGTTGATAAGGCTGTGGAGTTCGGTATTGACGCAGAAAACGTATACCCACTCTGGGATTGGGTAGGCGGACGCTACTCTCTATGGTCCGCCATTGGTATGCCCATCGCCTTCGCCGTAGGCATGGACAACTTCAACAAACTTCGCCATGGCGCCGCCGCAATGGACAACCATTTCGCCGAAGCACCGCTCGAGAAAAATATCCCCGTGCTGATGGGCTTACTGATGTTCTGGTACAGCAACTTCCTCGGCACAGACACCCAGGCCATTCTGCCCTACGCCTACCACCTGCAACTACTGCCAGCCTATTTGCAGCAGCTTGAAATGGAAAGCAACGGCAAAAGCGTAACGAAAGACGGTGTTCGAGTAGACTACAAAACAGGCTCCATTGTATGGGGAACCGAAGGCACTAACGGTCAGCACTCATTTCACCAGCTACTGCATCAGGGAACCACTATGGTTCCCATCGACTTTATTGCCACACTGACAGCTCACCACCCCATCGATCACCAGCACAAGTACCTTTTTGCCAACTGCGTAGCCCAAAGTCAGGCTCTTATGTCTGGCCGCAACCTGGAAACCACCGAAGCAGAACTACGTGCTTCAGGTGTAAGTGAAGATGACATCCGTAAACTAGCAGAACACAAAGTACACCCGGGCAACCGCCCCAGCAGCACTATGCTAATGGAGAAGCTGACACCGGAAACACTAGGCGCGTTGATAGCCGCTTACGAGCACAAGGTGTATACCCTTGGTACACTCTGGGCAATCAACTCCTACGATCAATGGGGTGTAGAATTGGGCAAATTACTGGGCACTCACATTGCGACGGCCATCGATACTACCGATATTCCCGGAGACTGGGATTCATCAACCCAAACCCTAGTGAGAAAGTTCAACGAGCGTAATAAAAGCTTATAAGCCTCTACACATCTGCGGCTATACTAAACAACGCGGTTAAGGCCGCGTTTTTTATGCTGACTAAATCACCCGCAAATTTACTAACTATTTTTCTCTTTAGCTGAACTTTTGCTAAACCCTCAAGTCAGATCAGTTACAGTTAACCACTGAAAACAATACTTAAAGATCCAAAATCCCACTCGAAACAGGAGTTTCCAATGAAGAAAATGTCTAAAGCTGTTGCTCTCTCCAGCGCTATTGCCACCGGTGTTCTGATGGCCGCAGCCGGCGATGCTATGGCAGGCGATAAAGCGAAAATGGAAAAATGCTACGGCATTGTTAAAGCAGGCAAAAATGACTGCGCCATTAAAAGTCAGGGCACGAGCTGTATGGGCCAAGCGAAAAAAGACGCCATTTCCGACGCATGGGTTTACCTGCCAAAAGGAAAATGTGACGCAATTGTAGGCGGTAGCCTCACCCCAAAAACAGACAAATAGTAACAACCCAATGGCCTGCTAAGCGGGCCATATAACAGCCTCGTGATTCATGCTGAACTCCCTTCCCCCCCACAGCGGCATTAGCTTAAAACCGCAACATTACACTGATATTATTAAGACCCAACCCGATATTGGCTGGGTCGAAATTCATCCTGAAAATTATTTTTGTGCGGGTGGACCACCTCATCGATATCTGGAAAAAATATGTGAGTACTACCCATTATCGATGCATGGCGTAGGCCTGTCTCTGGGCAGCACAAACGGTGTTACTGAATCACACTTAAACGCCCTTCAAAAACTTGTCCAGCGCTATCAACCCGCACAGGTTTCCGAGCACATTGCCTGGAGCCACTGGAACCAGCAATACAGCAACGATTTATTGCCCTTGCCCTACACCAAAGAAAGCCTCGAAATACTGTGTGACAATATAGAAAAGGTACAAACTCAGCTGGGGCGACGAATCCTTATCGAAAACCCGTCCACCTACATTAGCTTTCCTGAAAACGAATTCCTCGAAGAAGACTTTATAAATCTAGTATGTAAACGAAGTGGTGCAGGCTTATTACTAGACATAAATAATGTATTTGTTTCAGCCTGGAACAACGATTTCAATCCAAGCCATTACATAGACACCATAAACAAAAATTGTATTGGCGAAATACACCTAGCCGGTCATTCAATCACACCGCTAAATAATGGAAAAACTCTGCGTATCGACGACCATAGCTCCGAAGTAAAAACCGAAGTATGGCAGCTCTTTGAATACTTCCTCAGCATCACCCAAGTTCCTGCGCCTGTACTGATAGAATGGGATGGCGATATCCCACCGTTAATCAATCTCGTTGGCGAGGCGGAAAAAGCGGAAAAAAAGCAGGCTAAATACCGATGAAACTGGATGCGTTTCAGCAAGCATTTGCGCATAGCGTTATGGCTAAGAAAAGCCCTCATGCACTCGTTCAACATTTCAAGCAGTACAGTAATGCCGAGTTTAAGGAGCGAATCAGTATTTACCGCAATAATTTTTTTGCTTCCACTAGCGACGTACTCAAAGAAACATTCAGTACCATTGAAAAACTGGTAGGCGAGGATTTTTTTCGGGCTCTGGCTAGCGCCTACATTCAGCAACACCCCCCAAAGCAACCAGCGATGATTTTTCTGGGGCATGATTTCCCGCAATTTATTCGCCGCTTTGAGCACACACAAAGCCTTCCGTACCTCGCCGACATCGCGCGATTCGACTGGGCCCAGCACACGGCCTACTTTGCCAAGGACGCAACGCCACTCACGCCAAATTATTTTGCCACGCAAGATAACGCCCACCTTGCAGAATCACGTTTTATTTTGCACCCAAGCGTCCGTTTAATTTCCTCTGACTTTGCGATTTTTAGCATTTGGCAAACCGCGTTAGATAACCAGCAGGGGGAAACCGTTAATTACTCAGAACCGCAGAGCGTTCTAATTGTCAGACCTGATGTAGAAGTTAAAACATATCAATTGAGCCTGCCCATGCGGACATTAATGCAAGCGTTAATGTCTGGCAAACCATTACTTGGAGCACTGGAGACTGCCACAAGTCAGGCCGATACAAACCAAGTTGAATTTGACCCCGGTGAAGCCGTCAATTTTATAATCACCAGCGGCCTGATCATAAACCTAGAGAAAACGACATGAAGCCCCTAAAGTCCCTCGATAAATTAGCGAAATCCCTTGGCGACCTGGTACCCGAATTTTTCGTCAATCTCGCTGCACGTATTTCTATATTTATGATTTTCTGGACGTCAGTGCAGCTAAAACTGGAAGGTGATAGCCTATTCGGACAAAAATGGGCCTTCTGGGAATTGAGCCCGAGCACTTTCATGCTATTTGAACACGAGTACGCGCTACCGCTGCTACCGGTCGAATTTGCAGCCTACCTGGCAACCCTCGCAGAATTTTTTGTTTCGATACTCCTATTGATTGGGATGCTTACACGCTTTAGCGCACTTGCGTTGATACTTATGACACTGGTCATTCAAATTTTTGTCTATCCAGATTTATGGGCCACTCACCTGTTATGGCTGGCACCACTGCTTTACCTGCTGAAGAAAGGCGGAGGTGAAGTGTCTATTGATCGCCTACTATTGAATCGCTCCTAACTCAACTCTAAAAAATCGGCGCCCAAAAATCTATTTGGCCGCAATAATCTTCATCCAAAAAAAACCGGCTTGCGCCGGTTTTTTAATTATTGTTAGTCGTATTGCAGCTTAAAGCCTTAGGCGTCAAACTCTTTCACCAACCGCAAAAGCTCTTCCGTTTTTGCTTCCATAAGCGACTGATCGCCACGACTCTCAATATTCAAACGCAATACCGGCTCGGTGCTGGAAGAACGAATATTGAAACGCCATTGATCAAACTCCATCGATAAACCATCGACCTTTTTCAGTACTTTAACTGTGGGTTTGTAGTGTTCCTCAATAGACGCAATAATTTTTGCTGCATCATTTACGGTATTATTGCGCTCACCACTGCAGGGGAATTTGGCGATGCGGTCATTGACCAGCTCCGACAATTTCATACCTGTTCGGGACATAAGTTCGGTTACCAATAACCAAGGAATGTTGCCGTTATCACAGTAGGCAAAGTCACGAAAATAGTGATGCGCGCTCATTTCACCACCGTATACAGCATCCTCTTCGCGCATTTTTTCTTTGATAAAGGCATGACCCGTTTTACTTTCAATGGCTTTACCACCGCCAGCTTCAGCCAAATCTATGGTATTCCAGGTTAAGCGCGGATCGTGAACAACCTTGGCTCCCGGATTTTTCTTGAGATACGCATCCGCTAGCAAGCCAACGACATAGTAGCCCTCGATGAAGGTGCCATCTTCATCGAAGAAGAAGCATCGATCAAAATCTCCATCCCAGGCAAACCCAAGATTCGCGCCACTTTCTTTCACCGCATCAATCGTCGCCCCACGCTTCTCTGGAAGAATGGGGTTGGGAATACCATTAGGGAAAGAACCGTCAGGGTTGTGATGTACTTTAATAAATTCGAACGGCAGGTGCGGTTCCAAACCATCTAAAACGGCACCTGCACCGCCATTACCGGCATTACACACTATTTTCAACGGTTTCAGTTGAGTGGTATCGACATAGCCAAGCAGGTGCTCAATATAGTCTGCGCGAATATCACGCTTTTCTACGCTGCCCACTTTGGCTGACGCTTTGAAATCGCCTTTCTCTGCCATTGCTCGAATATCGACAAGGCCGGTATCGCCGGAAATAGGCCTAGAACCATTGCGGACCAGCTTCATACCGTTGTAGTCCATAGGGTTGTGGCTAGCCGTCACGCAAATACCGCCGTCTACGCCCAGGTGGAAAGTGCCAAAATACACCTCCTCCGTACCCACTTGCCCAATATGAATGACATCCGCACCGGCTTCGGTAATGCCTTTAACCAAGGCGTCGGTCAGCTCGGCGCTGGTGAGACGAATATCGTGACCAACCACGACGCTCTTAGCATCTAAAAACTCTACGAATGCCCGCCCTACGCGGTAGGCCACATCATTATTCAACTCTTCCGGGACACGGCCACGAATGTCGTAGGCTTTAAAACACGTAATATCAATTTTCATTTAGCTACTACCCGCCCTTATATTTCAGAATAAATATTTTGATACACAAAGTTCGTCGCATCGACAAACCCTGAAACAGAACCGCAGTCAAATCGCTGCCCCTTAAACTTATATGCAAGCACACAACCGTTTTTGGCCTGCGTCATTAATGCATCGGTAAGCTGAACTTCATTATTTTTCCCCGGCGGCGTATTTTTGATAATTTCAAAAATATCTGGCGTTAAAATATAGCGGCCAATTATCGCAAGATTACTCGGTGCATCTTCCGGCGCGGGCTTTTCCACCATTTCATTAACCTGATAGATACCGTCTTTTATTTGTTCGCCCGCGATCACACCAAATTTGCTGATATCAGCTTCCGGCACTTCCTGCACCGCAACGATACTGCAACGAAATTGGTTGTAGAGTTTCACCATTTGAGAGAGTACACCCTCGTCGGCAACGCAAAGATCGTCTGACAGCACAACACCAAAGGGCTCATCGCCAATCAGCCGGCGACCATTCAAAATGGCATCTCCCAGGCCACGCATTTCGCTTTGACGGGTAAACGAGAAAGATCCATGAGCCATTACATCGCGAATCGACGACAAATACTGCTCCTTGGAGGAACCTGCGATCTGATGTTCCAGTTCGTAGCTAACATCGAAGTGATCGGCAATGGCGCGCTTACCACGGCCAGTAACAAACCCAATTTCAGTCAACCCTGCTTCCAGCGCTTCCTCTACGCCATACTGCACCAATGGCTTATTAACCACGGGCAACATTTCTTTTGGCATGGATTTAGTTGCGGGCAGGAATCGCGTGCCATAGCCTGCGACAGGGAATAAACATTTGCGGATCATAGTAAACTCTACCTTGTGTAACTTATGAACATCGTGTGAAATATTGGGCCACCCTTTGTAAGCGCCCTCAAAAATAGCAGCACGAAATATACCACACTCCCTGTGACTTTCATGTTCCAAACGCTGCCAGGATAGGCTTCTGGCACAAGGAATCGACAATCTGCTCGCTAGGTTACTGGACATGCACTATACAGAGGGTAGAATGGCGCCTTTTTCGGGAAGCGGAGAATCCCGCTTATTCACCTCAACAGCCTATGGAAACTGCATTGCCATGAACTCTTTTGAACCAAAATCGTCCTACTCTCTGGAAGAATTGCTTGATTGCGGGCACGGCCGGATGTTCGGGCCGGGCAACGCACAATTACCCGTTCCCAATATGCTGATGCTTGATCGCATTAAACTGATCAGCCAAACAGGCGGTGAATACGGCAAAGGCGAAATAATTGCCGAACTGGATATTAAGGAAGACCTGTGGTTCTTCGACTGCCACTTCCCCGGAGACCCGGTAATGCCAGGCTGCTTAGGCTTGGATGCTATGTGGCAGCTAGTCGGCTTCTTTTTGGCATGGAAAGGCAACCCTGGAAGAGGCCGCGCGCTTGGTGCTGGCGAAGTAAAGTTTACTGGGCAAATTTTACCCACTGCGAGCAAGGTTACCTACCATATTCACCTTAAACGCGTTATCGAGCGTAAACTGATTATGGGCATCGCCGATGGACGCGTTGCTGTCGACGGCAAAGAAATTTACTTCGCAAAAGATCTACGCGTTGGCCTATTCAGTAATACCGACACTTTTTAACGGGCGCTAAAACAGAGCCCTGCTACGCCGCAGCTTGACATAGAACAGCGGCTTCCAAACAGAATACGAGGATGAATATGAAACGCGTGGTTATTACCGGCATGGGCATTGCGTCATGCATAGGTACCGATATCAAAACCGTACTGGCTTCACTGAAAGCAGGCAAGTCAGGTATTCGTTTTAATGAAAGCTATCAGGAGCATGGCTTTCGCAGCCTAGTCAGTGGTAGCGTCGATATTAACCTCAGCGACTATATCGACCGGAAAGTACTGCGCTTTATGGGCGACGCCGCTGGCTTCGCCTACCTGTCCATGGAGCAGGCAATTGCCGATTCGGGCCTTGAGGCCAATCAGGTCTCTAACGAGCGCACCGGCCTTGTTGTTGGCTCCGGTGGCGCAACAACCTCTAGCGTGGTGGATGCAGCTGATACCATTCGCAGCCGCGGCGTAAAACGCGCAGGCCCTTATCGCGTAACCCAAACGATGGGCAGTACCACCTCCGCATGCCTGGCAACACCCTTCAAAATCAAAGGCGTTAACTACTCCATTTCGTCTGCGTGCGCCACCAGCGCCCACTGTATAGGTCATGCGATGGAGCTGATCCAACTGGGGAAACAGGATATCGTTTTCGCCGGTGGCGGCGAAGAAGAGCACTGGACACTTACCGGCCTGTTCGACGCTATGGGAGCCCTTTCGACCAAGTACAACGACACACCAGAAACGGCCTCTCGCCCTTACGACGCCAGTCGTGATGGCTTTGTTATTGGCGGCGGTGGCGGCTGTCTGGTTGTTGAATCACTAGAGCACGCGCAGGCTCGCGGAGCAAAAATTTACGCCGAACTCATTGGCTATGGCGCAACGTCAGACGGCTATGACATGGTCGCCCCTTCCGGCGAAGGTGCTGTACGCTGTATGAAGCAAGCCCTCGCCACCGTCGACGGCTCAATCGACTACATTAACTCACACGGCACCAGTACTCCTGTGGGTGACCTAGCGGAACTACGTGCAGTTAGAGAGACTTTTGGCGACAACACACCACACATCAGCTCAACCAAGTCACTTACTGGCCACTCCCTAGGCGCCACAGGTGTTCAAGAGGCGATATACACACTGCTGATGATGCAACACAGCTTCGTCTCCGGTTCTGCCAATATTGAGCAACTTGATGCGGATGCAGAAGGGCTAAATATCGCTCAGGAAATGAAAGAAGCCAATATTGACATCGCAATGTCCAACAGCTTCGGTTTCGGCGGCACCAACGCCACACTAATATTTAAGAAGTTCGAAGGCTAAAAGCCATAGAAGGCAAAAAAGCGCCCTTGCGGCGCTTTTTTTATGTCTACTGCTTATTCAAATATTTTTAACTATGGCGCTAAACCCTATTCAACGCGCGACTTGACGTAAATCCGGTACTAGCTTGTGATCGTGCAGCCAGCGGCGTACATGGGACTTGAATCCGTGTCGCCAGGAAGGAAACTGAACACCGAAATCGTCGGTACAGCGACAACCGTTAAGGTTGCCACTACCCACCAATAAACGCCCCTCCTCCTTGCCTGAAATCACTTGCGGCATATCCAGCTTCAAACCAGCCTCCGAGTGCAATATTCGTATTGTGGCATCGACAAACTCAGCCTCTGAGCTCATATCCGAACTGCGAAGGTGGAAAACCCCCCAGTTCTCTGCACCACAGAAAACCTGGTGAATAAGCGCAATAAGCGTTCTCACAACAAAGCCTGCAGACACAAGGTTAAAACGATGATGATCTGAAACAGGCGGCAGACTATTTTCCAGTAGTTGTGGCATTAGTCGGTCAAATAGACAGCCTTTGACGAGGTCCGTAACCCAAGGCAGGCGCAACACGATTGCAACGGGGCATAGCAACGCCGCGCGCTCCATACGTAACAGCCGCAAGCCGACCCCGTCTTCAGGCGCAGGCTCTGCCGTTTCTCCGACTCCGGCTGAGCTATAGGCCTCACCAAAAACGCAGAACGAAGAGAGCTGAATAAAGGGTACAGATTTAGAAGCGCAAGCCTCTGCAAGTGCTTCCGCTGCTGCAATGTCGTCCTCACTGGCCGTATTACACTTGAACGGAAATTGGATAACTAAACTAGGGGATTTCTCGTTAAAGTAACCCAGCACAGCGGTATTGTCAGACCAATCCAAACTCTCGGCCGAAGGCGTAAGCAGCACGAAAGGGTAATCTTCCATTACCCCCAAAAACATATTGGCGAAATCAAACTCCGCCCCTTTAACGAGAATACGGTAACTCAATGACGCCCCTTATTATTCCAATGGACCAAAACTAGCCCTAGGTGACCTCTAGAACGGGATGTCATCATCGAAACTATCCATGGCGGGCGGTGGCGCCGCATGTGAAGCCGTAGAAGGCTGCGGGGCTGCGGCGGGAGGTTGATGCCCTTGTTGTTGAGCAGCTTGTTGCGTAGGCTGGTGAGCCGGCTGCTGCATCGGTTGTTGCGCAGCCGCCTGGGGAGGAGCCGATGGTGCTTGCCCTGGAGCAGCCTGCTGGTAGCCGCCACCGTATGCTTGGCTATCGCCTGAAGCACGGGTATCGAGCATTTGCATCTCGCTGGCGACTATTTCAGTTGTGTAGCGGTCCTGCCCATCTTGGCCCTGCCACTTACGTGTACGCAGCGCACCTTCTACATACACTTTACTGCCCTTACGCAAGTATTCACCGGCTATTTCTGCAAGACGATTGAAAAATACAACACGATGCCACTCTGTACGCTCTTGCGGCTGGCCTGTTTGCTTGTCTTTCCAAGCTTCCGATGTTGCAACACTGATATTAGTGACCGCGCCACCAGAAGGCATATATTTTGTTTCTGGATCCTGACCACAATTGCCCACTATTATTACTTTATTCACGCCTCTGCTGGCCACGATATTTCTCCTGTATTTTTAATCTCAAATCTGGTCGTCGATTCTAACGGATTGGCTCACGCTATTCATCCGGCGATTGACCATGCGCCTGCAGAACCTGCTTTAATTCTGCCTCATTGAACACACGCTTATCCACTTTAAGGTAAAGCAGCTCGTCCTCTTGCACAAGCAAGGCTTCTTCCACGCCAGCAACAGCCAGAATATCCGCCGTGGCATTGAATTCACCAACCACACCAACACTTAAACTACTGAGGTATTTGGGCGGTTTCATCGACACAGCAAATAACAGCCAAACCCCAACCACAGCCGCTGCCAGCATATACACCTGCGCCGCACCATAACTTTGCAACATCCAACCACTGCTAGCCGCACCGGCAAAGGCACCAAGGAATTGGCAAGTGGAATATACCCCCATCGCCGTGCCCTTCCCCCCGGCCGGGGCAAGCTTGCTTACCAGCGACGGCAGGCTTGCCTCCAATAGATTGAACGCCGTAAAAAACAACAGCAACGTGAGGAACCAAGTAACCATACCCAGCTCAGTTCCCCCAAGCATTAGCAAGCTCAGCACGAGTGCCGCAACCGCACCAATAAACACGGGTTTAATTTTTCGCCGCTTCTCAGAAAAAATAACAATTGGCAACATCACTATAAAAGCGATACCCAAAAGCAACAGATACACCAGCCAGTGATGACCTCGCGCCACGCCATACGTCTGCTCAAGCAGTCGGGGAACCACAACGAAAGCTGCCATTAGCACAAAGTGCAAAGCAAATATCCCCAAGTTCAATCGCAAAAGCTCGCCATTACGCAGGCAATTGGATATTAACGCCGGCACTGCGCCGCTATCTCTATGGGACGCAGGAGCCTTGGGAGGCCTGGGAACGAGGAATAACAATATAAGCATACCGGCCAGAGCTAGCACAGACGACAGAGAGAAGACTCCCGACAGCCCCCACAGCGAAGCAATACCGGGCCCTATAATCATGGCAACAGAAAAAGACAGGCCAATAGACGCGCCGATGGCCGCCATAGCTTTGGTGCGATTTTCTTCAGAAGTAAGGTCGGCGACCATCGCCATTACTGCACTTGCTATCGCACCACTCCCCTGCAGGGCTCGACCAACAATCAACCCTTCAATCGAACTGGCCGTTGCCGCCACCAAACTGCCCAAGGCAAACACCGCGAGCCCAATAAAGATTACGGGCTTACGACCCCAAATATCAGACAATAAACCAAGGGGAATTTGCAAAATAGCCTGCGTTAACCCGTATATGCCCAACGCCATGCCCAGAAGGAACGGCGAAGAACCACCATAGCCCGTGCCGTAGAGCATGAGCACCGGCAGAACCATAAACAGGCCCAACATTCGGAACGCATACAACAATGCCAGCGACACCACGGTTCTAACTTGCGAATGCAATGTAGATTTTCCTCTGGTTTGAAAAAAGAGGGCGATTCTAGCAGCCAATGTCGAGCGATACACATTCTCATGTACGCAAATAAACACTCCCGGCCAGCACAGATCGTTTTATGTACAAGTAAGTATGAATTTAAAAACGATGTATTTACCGCTTTTAGAGCAAAAAACCCCTCGAGCAATCGCATTTCCCGCACTAAAGGTTGGGTTTACACGGGTGCTGGCACCTATTTAATAAGTCTTTTTGGTACTGCATCTATCGGTTTTGAGTTACAATGATCGATGAATCTCCGAGACAGGGGATGATAACAACAATAAGTCAGCGCTTCCGAGCAGTGCTTGAACGGAAGTCCAGTTAACAAAAAATCAGGTAATGATGTGTCTATATTAGAGTCAGACACCGCGGAACAAGGTCAACATATCGTTCTCTTTTCAGCCAACAGCAGCTTGCAAACCGGCCTGCTGGCCAAATTAATTGGCGAAGAACTGAAATTGGAATGCAGTGTTCATCGAGAAATAGATTCAGTTCCCAGCAATATCGATATCCTTCTGATCGATTGCAACGGCCAGGACCTCGAAGCCCTAAGCGATTCCGTTCGCAAAACCCAGAATTCCTTTGACAATGTAACAGCCGCCCTACTCAACGCCGAGTACGAGAGCGAACAGGAAACACTCCTAGACTGGCCCTGCGTCTCCGGTTTGTTCTATGTTGATTCCGAGCAGGAACAGCTCATCCGCGGACTAAAATGCCTTCTTGAGGGTGATTTCTGGGTGCCTCGCCGTTTGCTCCATACTTTCTTGGACAAAAACCGCAAAGCCCCCAGCAATATTAAACGTCCAAATGTCAAACTGACCAAGCGAGAGAAACAAATCTTAAAATTGATTAAAGACGGCGCTACCAACGCCGACATCTCTGAAGCGCTATCAGTAAGTGAACATACGGTTAAAAGCCATCTTTATAATGTTTACAAAAAAATTGGTGTTCGAAACCGTCTTGAAGCGAGCAATTGGGTTCGTGATATGGACGATCTCGAGGACTAAGTAAATCACAATAAAAAATCAAACCCGGCTCGCATCGCGACCCGGGTTTTTTTATGTACATGGATGTACTAATGGCGTGAAGGCCATGGATGGCCGAGAACGGCGATGTACACAAATGCACCAATGCCGCAAAGGCCGAGAACGGCGATGTACACAAATGCACCAATGCCGCAAAGGCCACGAATGCCCGAAAACGGCGATGTACACAGATGTACTAATGCCATGAAGGCCACCAATGCCCGAAAACGGCGATGTAAACAGATGCACTAATACCAAAAACGCCAGTACATATGCTCTATGCCGTGAAAAACCGGCACGTCCAACACTGACACAACTCGCCGTCCAACACCGCTAAGCTTTCTTCACCCGTTACGCGTATAATTTCCGGCTCGCTGGCCAACCAATTCGGATTATATAAACGTGGATACCATCGTTGTACGTGGTGCGCGCACCCACAACCTCAAAAATGTCGATATCGATTTACCCCGAGACAAGCTGATCGTGATAACCGGCCTTTCCGGCTCGGGTAAATCCTCGCTCGCCTTCGACACGCTTTACGCTGAAGGCCAACGCCGCTACGTTGAGTCTCTTTCGACTTATGCCCGCCAATTTTTATCGATGATGGAAAAGCCTGATGTTGACCATATCGAAGGGCTTAGCCCGGCAATTTCAATAGAACAGAAATCCACCTCGCACAACCCTAGGTCCACCGTTGGTACCATTACCGAAATATACGACTATCTGCGCTTGCTGTTCGCCCGTGTAGGCGAGCCCCGCTGCCCAGAACACGCAGAGCCTCTAGCAGCACAAACGGTTTCTGAAATGGTCGATCAGGTAATGGCCTTTCCCGAGGGCAGTAAAACTATGCTTCTTGCACCCATCATTCGTGAGCGCAAGGGAGAGCATCTTCACGTTTTCGATGGTTTGAGGCGAGACGGGTTCATTCGCGCAAGAATCGATGGCATCGTTGTCGACTTGGACGATTTACCCGACCTCGATAAACGTAAAAAGCACACAATTGAAGTAGTTGTAGATCGCTTTAAAATTCGCGATGACATACAAACACGATTAGCTGAGTCGTTCGAAACTGCCATTGCCCTAGCCGATGGCATTGCCATTATTGCCGACATGGAAGGCGACAAAAACGACCAGGTATTTTCGGCCAAGCACTCCTGCCCCATATGTGATTACTCCCTCGCAGAGCTGGAACCTCGCCTGTTTTCGTTTAACAGCCCCGCCGGGGCCTGTACCGGCTGTGACGGTTTAGGTGTAAAACAGTTTTTTGCCGAAACAAAGCTTGTTCAGTTTTCAGAATCTTCACTCTCTGAAGGGGCCATTAGGGGCTGGGACAAACGTAACCTTTATTATTTTCACATGCTCACCTCGCTCGCAGAACACTATGGATTTGATATCGATAAGCCCTGGGGCAAACTAGCAAAAAAACATCGAGAAGTTATCTTGCATGGTTCCAACGGTGAAAGTATTGATTTTAGTTATGCCAATGATCGCGGTGACACTTACCACCGTAACCATACTTTTGAAGGCGTAATCCCCAACCTCGAGCGCCGTTACCGTGAAACTGAATCCAGCTCGGTACGCGACGAACTTTCTAAATATCTTTGTACCATGAAATGCCCCGACTGCGACGGGGCCCGACTAAAAAAAGACGCTCGCCATGTGTTTGTGGACAATAAAACGCTACCAGAAATTACCGAATTCCCCGTTGGAGATGCACACGAGTACTTTTTAAATCTGCAATTTACCGGCGCCCGCCAAGAAATTGCAGAAAAAATCCTAAAAGAACTCCGCGACCGCTTCCGTTTTTTAGTTGATGTGGGGCTAAATTACCTTTCGTTAAATCGCAGCGCTGAAACACTCTCCGGCGGTGAAGCACAGCGTATTCGACTGGCCAGTCAAATTGGCGCGGGCCTTGTAGGTGTTATGTATATTCTCGATGAACCTTCCATTGGCCTACACCAGCGAGATAATGATCGCCTGCTGCACACCCTCACCCATCTTCGAGACCTAGGCAATACCGTTATTGTGGTAGAGCACGACGAAGAAGCTATTCGCGCCGCAGACTATATTGTCGATATCGGCCCAGGAGCCGGAGTACACGGCGGAGAAGTTATTGCAGCGGGAACCTATAAACAGATTATCAAAGCAAAAAACTCCATTACCGCCGACTACCTTTCCGGTAGGAAAAAAATCGAAGTGCCCAAAATTCGTCATAAACCGAATACCGAAAAATCTTTGGTGCTTTCAGGAGCAACGGGTAACAACTTACAAAATGTAACATTGCAGATTCCCATAGGCCTAATGACCTGCATTACCGGTGTCTCTGGTTCCGGAAAGTCCACCCTAATCAATAGAACCCTTTACCCGCTGGCGGCAACGGCCCTAAACGGCGCGACCACGCTTACACCGGCTGCCCATGAAGCCGTAGAAGGCCTCGATCAACTCGATAAATGTGTCGATATAGACCAGAGCCCCATTGGCCGCACCCCACGTTCCAATCCCGCTACCTACACTGGTATTTTCACGCCCATGCGCGAACTATTCGCTGGCACGCAAGAAGCACGCTCACGCGGCTATAAGCCAGGTCGTTTCAGTTTCAACGTAAAAGGTGGTCGCTGCGAAGCCTGTCAGGGCGATGGTTTAGTAAAAGTAGAAATGCACTTTTTACCGGACGTTTACGTTCCCTGCGACGTATGCAAAAGTAAACGCTATAATCGAGAAACACTGGAGATAAAATACAAAGGCAAAAATATTCACCAGTGCTTGGACATGACAGTAGAAGATGCGCGAGAATTTTTCGATGCAATACCGTCAATTGCAAAAAAGCTGCAAACACTCATGGATGTGGGCCTGTCTTACATTCGACTAGGGCAAGCAGCCACCACACTATCCGGTGGTGAAGCACAGCGGGTAAAGCTCAGTCGAGAATTATCCAAACGAGATACTGGAAAAACACTCTACATTCTCGATGAGCCTACAACCGGTTTACACTTTCACGACATTCAACAGTTACTCAACGTACTGCATCGCCTGCGCGATCACGGCAATACGATTATTGTAATCGAACACAATTTGGATGTAATTAAAACAGCCGATTGGATTGTTGACCTAGGGCCCGAAGGCGGCAGCGGCGGCGGACAAATTATTGCTGAAGGAACACCAGAAAAAGTTGCCCGCAGTAAAAAATCGCATACGGGCACCTTTTTGAAACCGATGCTTGAAAAGGGTCATTAAACCTCTGATTAAGCGTAGAGTTGCTCCACATATTGACGGGCGCTTTGCTCCCAGGTAAAGCGTACATCTGCAGCAGCAGTGGCTATTTTTTTCCACTGTTCAGGTTTGGTTTCATATAAAGTCTTCGCTTGATTAAACGCTTCTACCAGTGCCTTGGCTTGAGCTACGGCATTTTCTCCAGCAAAACAAAAGCCTGTTACATTCGACTTAATAGTATCTTTTAAACCTCCAACCTGATTTGCCAGGCAAGGCTGCCCCGCGCGCATCGATAGCATTTGGCTAATGCCGCAAGGTTCAAAGGAGCTGGGCATAACAAACAGATCCCCGTAGCGATACAGATTTAATGACAGCTCGTGAGAGTAACCATTAAGAAATATAAGATTTTCATGGCGACCACTCACCCCGAGTAAAAATTCTTCGTAGTGCTGCTCTCCACTGCCAAGTAAAATAAATTGCCCTTTATCGCCAAGGCTATCCAGCATTGCCTCCAACGCTGTTTTACCCGGCGCAACAAAAGTAGCCAACAGCCTTACTTTTTGGTCCGTTACTCTCCCCACCGAGGTAAGTGTAAACCCCCGTGTTTTTTTCAAAGCCCAATGCTGAAGGCGTTTTTCGGCTACAAAATGCGCACTCGACATGTGCGACTGCTTACTCGCCCATAGCACCAACGCATTCTGAGCCAAACTCAAAACTTTCTTTTTTGCCGGGGCAGCATAACGAGCACCTTTGGGGTATTCGCTACCATTTATAATGCCTAGTAAATCGCCCTGCTGCGCTCGTACACACAGGTCGCTTTCCAAACCTTCGCCGCCAAATATTCCGTTTGCGTGATCCGACGTTTGCAATATTTCATCGGCATATGTCGCCGACACAGTATGAATCTTATCGGCTAATAGAATGGCCGCTCGCATCGGGTTTACACAGTGCGGATTATGAAGGTCGCAGATTAGCTGGCCGTTATAATGAAGGCTGGGATACCAGCTCTCAAAGGAAGAATCGTCATCTCGAAACGGACGAACCCCTTGCATAGCCAAATTATGGATGGTGTATACACTGCGAATATTGCCGAAGGCTTCCAGCTCGGGTAAAAACCGAAGTAGTATTAATAAAAAAGCACTGTGCCAATCATGACAGTGAATCACATCTGGGCGCGGAAAAATTCCCTCACTCAAGGCTTTAGCAATACAAGCACAGAAGAAAGCAAACTTAGTTGCATCCGTCGCAAAAGGCCCGTAACTATCGTTGCAATATACCGTTTCACCTTTAGGTGCAAGCGCCGGACTATGCATTATATAGTTAACCGCCCCACCGTTACTCTGCTCAGTTTTAAGTAGCATTACCCGCTGACCAAAGCCCGCAAAATGGACGTCGAACTCAGCCACTGTGCGCAAACCCGGTAAGCGTGCTAGAAATCCATAAGAAGGAACAACAACGTCCACGCTCTGCCCTTGCTTAACCAGAGCGGGAGGTAGATCGCGCAACACGTCCGCCACCCCCCCTACTTTGGCACCGGGAAGAAAGTCATTCTCCGCAGCAACCATCAAAATGTGTTTCTTATCTGTCATATAGTCTAAATTTATCGAACGGCTAGTTTTTGGCTCAGCATTTCACGCGTCACCAATACAACACCTTTTTTAGTAACCCGGAAGCCGCGCGCAGCATCATGCTCATGATCATGCCCAATAACCATTCCCTCAGGAATGACACAGCCAGTATCAATAATTGCACGCCTTATTTTTGCGTGACGATGAACTTCCACCTCAGGTAACAATACCGACTCTTCGATACTTGTAAAAGAGTGGACATGCACATCAGAAAACAACAACGACTTTTGAACCCGCCCACCGGAGATCACGCAACCACCAGAAACCATAGAATCAACGGCATAGCCACGACGATCATCGTCATCGAAGACAAATTTCGCAGGGGGTAAGTGTGTTTGGTAGGTCCATATTGGCCAATCATGGTTGTACAAATTCAGCTGTGGCGATGGAGAAACCAACTCCATATTGGCCTCCCAGAAAGAATCTAATGTACCTACATCTCGCCAGTAAGACGCTTCATCGGTATCGTGGTCACGGAATCGGTACGCACGCACATTACAGCTATCTATAATAGACGGAATAATATTCTTGCCAAAGTCATGCTCAGAGTCTGGGTCTTCCGCGTCTTTTCTTAGCTGTTCACACAAAAACTCAGTATTAAAAATGTAGTTACCCATAGATGCCAAAGTCATACCGGGTAAATCTTCAAGCTCGGTGGGATTATTCGGCTTTTCATCAAACTGGACAATTCGGTTGTCATTATTGACAGTCATAACACCAAAGGCACCCGCAGCCTCATCCAGGGGCACTTCGATGCAAGATACGGTGAGGTCCGCTCCTTTATCGACGTGATACGCCAGCATTGAACCGTAATCCATTTGATATACATGGTCGCCAGAAAGTACGATAACGTACTTCGGTGCTTCCTCTATAATAATATCTAAATTTTGGTAAATTGCGTCTGCAGTACCCTGGTACCAGTTAGGTGAATAGCGCTGAGATGCTGGCAAAATTTCAACATATTCACCCAGTTCTTTTTTAAAGTGGCTCCACCCACGCACCAAATGTCGAATAAGTGAATGCGCCTTGTACTGTGTAAGCACACCAATTTTTCGGATACCCGAATTTACGCAATTCGACAGGGGAAAGTCGATAATACGAAACTTTCCGCCAAAGTGCAGCGCTGGTTTAGCCCGCCAGTCCGTTAATTCATGTAATCGACTACCACGACCACCAGCCAATATTAAAGCCATGGTGTCTCTAGTCAAACGGCTCACATAACGAGAGTTCGGATCTAACATCAGTTTCCTCCATTGTCCGAAAAGATAAGTGTACTGTTTTTGCACCGTACACTTTTTAAATCAGGCTCACGACCGGCAGCCAATTAAATTAAAGCTTCCAAATTTCTCGAGCGTAATCCGCTATTGTTCTGTCACTGGAAAAATAGCCACTGGCGGCCGTATTCAATATACTTGAACGGAACCAGCTGTCTTCATCGCTGTATGCTTGCGCGGCACGTTCCTGTGCATCGATATAACTACGAAAATCCGCAGCAACCATCCACGGGTCATGGGGATTTCGAATCGTCTGTAAGATAGGTTCAAAAATGCCCGGTTCAAATAAACTAAAATGACCACATTCAATCAATCGCAATACACGCTTTAAATCTTCATCTTGTTCAATAATCATGTTGGGCTGATTATGCAGACCATACTCTGCAATATCTTCCACTCGCAAGCCGAAAAGAAAAAAGTGGTCATCGCCCACAGCATCCAAAATTTCTATATTGGCGCCGTCGTAGGTACCAATAGTCAAAGCACCATTCATCATGAACTTCATATTTCCGGTGCCCGATGCTTCCTTACCTGCCGTTGAAATTTGCTCTGACAAATCTGTACCAGGGCAAATTATTTCCATCGACTTAACACGATAGTTCGGTAGAAATGCCAGCTTCAGCCAAGGATTTACAGTTTTGTCCGAATTTATGACCGTTGAAACATTGTTCGCAAATTTAATAAGTAATTTAGCAATGGTATAACCCGGCGCAGCCTTTCCTCCCAACAAAACACTTCTAGGAACGATACCCTCTGTATCACCGCGGGTAATGCGGTCGTACAAATGTATAACATGTAGGATATTCAGCAGCTGTCGTTTGTACTCGTGAATACGCTTAACCTGAACATCAAAAATGCTATCCAGCTCAAATTTCACATTACACTTCTGTATAACTCGCTCACGCAATCGCTCTTTATTCATGCGCTTAACGTCGGCCCATCTCTGCCGGAAGGTCGAATCTTCAGCCAATGGCCGAAGCTTCTCAAGCTCTTGTAAGTTTGTTTTCCATCCAGGGCCAATAGCTTCGGTAACCAAATCACCCAGACCACGATTACAATGGGCCAGCCAGCGCCTAGGCGTCACGCCGTTAGTTTTATTATTAAACTTTTCTGGCCACAGCTCGTAAAAATCTCGAAACAAACCCGTAGTAAGCAACTTGGAATGTAATTCTGCTACACCATTAACTGAGTAGCTTCCCACAATGGCAAGATACGCCATACGCACCTGAGGGTCGGTACCTTCTTCAATTATTGACATACGCTGTTGACGCGATACATCTCCGGGCCAACGATGGGCCACTACCGCGAGAAAGCGTGCATTAATCTCGTAAATAATATCCAAAAGGCGAGGCAACAACTCTTTTAGTAAACGTACCGACCACCTTTCCAGTGCTTCAGGTAACAGTGTGTGGTTGGTATACGCCATGGTTTTGGTTGTGATAGACCAGGCCTCATCCCAACCCAAGCCTCTTTCATCCATTAGCAGGCGCATAAGCTCGGCAACAGCCAATGTGGGGTGAGTATCATTCAATTGAAAGCAGTTGTACTCGGCAAACTGGGAAAAGCCATCCCCTTGTTCCAATACCCAATCGTCTAAGACATCCTGAAGGCTAGCGGACGCCAAAAAATACTGCTGCCGCAGCCGTAATTCCTTTCCGTTTTCGCTAGCATCATTAGGATAAAGCACCATGGTGATTTGCTCAGCCAGATTTTTTTGGGCCACAGCATCGGCATAATCACCTTCGTTGAATTCCTGCAAATTGAATTCTTCAGTCGCAGCCGCTTTCCACAATCGAAGCGTATTGACCTTGTCGTTTTTGTATCCAGGAATGGGCATATCGTAGGGCACAGCCAACACATCTTGGGTATTGGTCCAGCGAGCACAAAGTTTTCCAGCGTCATTAGTATAGTATTCTGAATAACCGTAAAACTTTACACGCCGCGTATGCCTATTTCGCTCAATTTCCCATGGGTTACCCGCAATTAGCCAGTGATCGGGCTGCTCAATTTGCTTTCCTTCCAGAAATTTTTGCTGAAACATGCCATATTCATAGCGAATACCATAGCCAATTACCGGTAAACCCAGCGTTGCACAGCTATCCATAAAGCAGGCGGCTAACCGCCCCAAACCGCCATTCCCTAATCCGGCATCTTTTTCTTCCATCTCAATATCTTCTAAGTTTGCACTGAATTCAGACAGAGCCTGACGAACAGAGTCTTGCATATTGAGATTTAAAATTGCATTTCCAAGGCTTCGACCTAATAAATACTCCAAAGAAAGGTAATAGACTTTTCGGATTTTCGCACCATCTTCGTGTGCTTTGGTTACGCGCCAGCGTTCCATCAACCGGTCACGAACGGTAAGTGCGAGCGCGGTCATCATGTAGCCACTGAGGTCGTCTGTATTAAACCGACCAAGGGTAAAATTAAAATGGCGATGTAAGTCTTCTGCTACCTGGCTGTGATCATTGCTGAGCACAAACTCTGACAATTTTTTATCCATAACGACGTTCCTCACTACTTCATGAGCTTCAGCTAATTATCAAATTTTGCTACGAGCACTTGCATAGACTGTGCGCGCAAATGCACCGTAGCACCTTTCGCCTGACGATTAATTTTTGGGATACCGTCAGGCTCAAAGGTGTCGAGTTCTTCGTGCCAATAAAGGGCTTCAACACCGTCGAGATCGGGCGTACCAACCGGCAAGCAAAACTCCACGTCGGTTTTCCCTGCATTAAATAATAAAAGTATGCGCGACTTTAATCCTGTCAATCTTTTCACCGACTGCCCTTCCTCTGGGATGGGACAAATGACGGGGTACTGCTCAAGCACCCAGCCTAAGGTATGGACATTCTGCTCGGTCCAATGTGTTTCTCGCATATCTTCACCGGCCGCACTAACCCACCGTACAACACTTTTAATCTCGCTCTCAGGTTCGTCCGGCCGATGAATATAATGGGTAGAAGTAAGCAGGGGCAACCGCTTCCTCAACGCCAAAACATTTCGAACAAAGGAATGCAGATCCCCATTTTTTTCCTTGTCGCGCCATTCAAGCCAATTAATTTCATTATCCTGGCAATAAGCGTTATTGTTGCCACCCTGTGTTCGGCTTAGTTCATCACCCGCCAATAGCATGGGCGTTCCCTGTGAAAAAATCAGGGTAGCGAATATATTTCTTTGCTGCCGCTGGCGTGTCGCATTTACATTTATATCGTCTGTCTCACCTTCTACGCCGTAATTTGCACTAAAGTTCGCATGATGTCCGTCGCGATTGTGCTCCTTATTTGCTTCGTTGTGTTTATCGTTGTAAGTAACTAGATCGTGCAACGTAAACCCATCGTGGCTGGTCATAAAATTAATACTAGAGGATGGTGCGCGCCCCGAATGCTCAAACAAATCGCTTGAACCATGGATGCGTCGAGCAAACTCTGGTAGCACCCCTGGGTCACCTTTCCAAAAGCGTCGGCAGGTGTCGCGATAACGATCGTTCCACTCACTCCAACCGCTAGGGTAATTACCTAACTGATAACCCCCCGGACCTATATCCCAAGGCTCTGCAATAAGTTTTACTTTTGCCAACACAGGATCTTGCCGTACCGCATCGAAAAACCCACCCCCTGGGTCAAAGCCATATGACTCTCGACCAAGAACTGTGGCGAGGTCAAACCTGAAACCATCTACTCCCATGTTATCGGCCCAATAACGTAAACTATCCATCACCATTTGCAATACCCGAGGATGGCGAACATTCAGCGTATTACCACAACCGGTATCGTTTACATAAAGGCGTTGATCTTGGTTTTGCAGGCAATAATAGGACACATTGTCGATACCCCGAAAACTGAGTGTTGGCCCTAAGTGATTACCTTCTGCCGTATGGTTATAGACCACATCAAGTACAACCTCTAGGCCGGCTTCATGAATGGCGCTGACCATGCGCTTAAATTCTCTAGGATGACCGCTCACCGTATACCCGGTATGAGGGGAAAAAAAATGGAGCGTGTTGTAACCCCAGTAATTCGATAAGCCATGATTCTGTATAAATGACTCATCGATAAAACCATGTATAGGTAACAATTCGATTGTTGTCACCCCTAAGTCACGAATGTATTTCAGTACATCAGGGTGACAGAAACCAGCAAAACTACCGCGATCCCCCGCAGGAACATCCAAATTTAATTGTGTAAAGCCTTTTACATGGGTTTCATAAATAACGGTTTTATTCGGCGGAATTTCAGGCCTATTGGTGTTCGGCTCGGGTAAATCGTCTAAGGTCATGTCTGCATCGGAAACAACAACACACTTTGGAACCTCTGCGACGTTATCTCGAGTGTCGATTTCCAAATCCTGCGCGGGGCTTTCGGTATCATACCCATATACACCCGATGACCAGCGAAATTCACCATCTATATATCGAGCATACGGATCGAGTAATAATTTTGCGGGGTTAAATCGATGACCTCGATTTGGATCATACGCACCATACACACGATATCCGTACAGGGTGCCCGAACCAACACCTTCAACAAAAACATGCCAAACTTGATCTGTACAAACAGGCATTTCGATTCGTGCCACTTCTACACGACCAATCTCATCAAACAAGCAGAGCTCTACGCGGGTAGCATGAGCAGAGAATAGAGCAAAATTCACGCCGCTGGCTTCACAGGTAGCGCCCATAGTGTGGGCGTATCCATCTCTTGTCTCAAAGTTTTTGCTAGCAGTAAAGTTATTCATTACAACTGATTTTCTCGAAGGCCTATGTTCATAATTTTTATTCGCACATTAATATAACAGCCCCTAAAGGCGGCAAAGTTACTTGAATTGATTGATCCCGATAATGCCAAGGCACAGGCTCCGAACACTTAGGTTCGGGGTTTATCACGTTTTCGCCACCGTAATCAGATTTATCAGTATTTAAAACTTCACTGTAAACCCCCTGTTCACTAACGCCAACGCGGTAGTTTTCACGCACCACCGGTGTGAAATTACAAATAACGAGTACTTTGCTAGAAGCACTTTTTGCTTTGCGGTAAAAGGCAAACACGGAGTTGTGCCGATCATCGGCTTCCACCCACTCAAAACCTTGCTCTTCACCATCCGCTTCGTAAAGTGCAGGCGTTGATTTGTACAAGTGATTTAAATCGCGAACGAGTCTCTGTAACCCCTGATGCTCTGTGAGTGCTAGCTGGTGCCAGCACAAACTATTGTCATGATCCCATTCCGGGCCCTGGCCAAATTCACACCCCATAAATAATAGCTTTTTACCTGGATGCGCCCACATAAAGGTATAGTACGCGCGCATATTGGCAAATTTTTGCCAGGTATCACCAGGCATTCTCGTTAAAATTGAACCTTTACCGTGTACCACTTCATCGTGACTCAATGGCAAAATAAAATTTTCACTAAACGCGTAGTAAAGGCTGAACGTCATATCATGATGATGAAACTGACGATGCACCGGCTGCTTTGAGATGTAATCCAGGCTATCGTTCATCCAGCCCATATTCCACTTGAAGCCAAAACCGAGTCCTCCAAATTCAACCGGTTTAGATACGCCAGGCCAAGCAGTGGATTCTTCAGCTACCATCATCGCATCGGGAAAATTCTTATAGACCCGCACGTTTACATGCCGGAGAAAATCAATGGCTTCTAAATTTTCACGACCGCCGTAACAATTGGGTACCCATTCGCCGTCATTTCGACTGTAGTCTAGGTACAGCATCGAAGCCACCGCATCTACTCGTAAGCCATCGATATGAAACACATCCAGCCAAAAAAGGGCATTTGCCATGAGGTAATTGCTAACTTCTTTCCGGCCGTAATTGTATATAAAGGTATTCCAGTCTGGGTGAAATCCTTGCCTAGAATCCGCATGCTCGTACAGGGGAGTACCATCAAACTGGCCTAGCCCATGTTGATCCGTTGGGAAATGGCCCGGCACCCAGTCAATTAATACGGCAATTTCAGCCTGGTGACATTGGTCAACAAAATATTTGAAGTCATCGGGCGTACCATAACGACTAGTGGGCGCAAAAAGACCTATCGGTTGATACCCCCAGGAACCATCGAACGGGTATTCGCTTACCGGCATTAGCTGCAGATGCGTAAAACCCAGCTCTTTTACATACGGGATAAGCTGCTCCGCTAACTCCCGGTAACTGAGATATCGATTATTTTCCTCAGGAACACGCCGCCAGGAACCGAGATGAACTTCATATATTGATATAGGTTTATCGCACTTCGTGTACTGGTACTTGCGCTGGTTCCAGGTATCGTCCTTCCACTGGTAACGCCGGTTGTTGTAAACCTTGGAGGCCTGCTCCGGTGGATTCTGGGCGTAAAAACCGTAGGGGTCCGCTTTGTGCGGCAACAAACTACCGTCAGAAGCTTTCAGCTCAAATTTATAGTGTGCGCCTTCATCAACACCGGGAATAAAAATTTCCCATATACCGCTGGGTACGTGTTTACGCATTCCATGCTTTCGACCATCCCAAAAATTAAAGTCTCCAACAACCGATACACGTTTCGCATTCGGCGCCCAAACCGCAAAGCTACACCCGCCTACGCCATCGATAGTTTTTAATTGTGCGCCCATAAAGTTATAGGCATTCTCGTGCGTACCTTCACCAAATAGATATAAATCTTGCTCACCTAGCGTTGAAGCGAAACGATAGGGGTCTTCTTGCAGTAGCCACTGCCCCTGAAAGCAACCGTTAATCAAATACTTCGGCACACGCTCAGCCTTGAGTACCCCAGAAAAGAACCCGCCACCGTGTACTTTTGTGAGCTTAAGCAACAGCTTTTTTGAATCATAATCAAAAATTTCGGCATCTTCTGCTTCTGGTAGATACACTCGAAACGCCCACTGACCATCGTCTATTTCATGGCAGCCCAAGTAAGCAAATATATCCTCGCAATTGGAGTCAACGATAGACTGGATAACTTCAGTTGCTAGGGTGTCCATATAATTCCATTTCTCATGTTAATTGTTTTGGGTTAATGATTTCTACGAATAGAGTCTATAGCACTAAGCAGCTCAATCGTCGCGGCGGAATCAAATATATCTTCGATTGTACGATTCAGCTTTCGCTGCCAGTTTGGGTGTTCTTTAAACGTGCCGGGCACATTCACAGGATCTTCCATTAACAAAACATCCTCCAGCTGAATAACATACAATTTTGAAGCCACATTACTCACAGCAATCAATATTGCATAGATTAAACTATCGTCGGCGATTTGCTCTACATCAAGTGCTTGCCAGCTTTCTGGCAACAGCTTCTGGCCTGACAAAAAGTTAAACACCTCTTTCTTATCGCGGGCTCTCTGCTCTACCATGGAGGCGTAATCTACACCTTCTTCAAAAATATCGAGACGATCTCGAAGCACAAGGTCGCTACCATCCCACCAACTTTTCAATGTTGGCACGTCGTGATTGTTCACCATGGCTAGCGCATGCACATCGTAGTTCTCGGGATGCTTGAAGGTGCTGTAATTTTCTTTTTCAAAGTAAAAGACACGATTGCTGAAGATCCCGGCTGCTGAAATTGCTTGGCGAAATTCGTGTGGTACTACGCCCAAATCTTCACCGATAATAGCACAGCCATTTAGGTGGCTTTCGAGGCATAGAAGAGCCAGCATATCCTCAAAAGGGTAGTAAACGTATGCTCCATGATTGGCCGTCATACCTGGTGGACACCACCACAATCGCATCAAACTCATCGCATGATCGATACGCAGCGCACCACAATGTGACATATTTTCTTTCAGCACTTGAATAAAGTGCGCATATCCCGATGTACGCAGGTACGCTGGGTCCATGGGAGGCAACCCCCAATTTTGCCCCTGCTCCGCCAAGGGATCTGGCGGTGCCCCTATCGAGACACCGCGACAGAACTGCTGCGGGTTGGAGAACGCCTCAGCACCACCGCCATCGGCACCCACAGCAAGATCTCGTATTAGCCCTACACGCATACCGCTATCTTCTGCAAGCTTCTGGCATGCACCTAGCTGGCAATGGGCAACCCACTGCATATAGCAGTGAAACAAGACCGGTTCGTGATACTTCCCCAAAGCCGCTTTATAGCTAGCTGAATCGGGTTCGGCCGACAACACCTGATCATCAATATCGGCAAAAAAGTGCGCTTGCTGCCAGCGGTTTCGTGCTGTTTCATAAAGCGCATACTGCTGTAAGGCAATCCCACCTTCATTTAGAAACGCTAAAAATGCCGCTTCACGCTCGCTACCGCTATCCAGCTCTTCGCTACAAAAATGTCTGTACATCGCTTCAAAAACTGGATACTTCAAGTCTTTAACCGCCGTGTAATCTACCAATGATTTTTCACGGAGCGATGTTAGCGCCTTCAACCGAGACTCCACCGCTATTTCGGTGTGCAGGCTAGCGGCGCGAATATAATCTTGTTCTGAAACAGGGTCTATGTATAACGCGTTAATAAATCGACGGTCGGATGGGCTGTAGGGGCTGTTATAGGTTTCTACATCGGGCAATAGCGCATGCACAGGATTAAGCCCAATAAGATCGGCCCCCATTGCCGCTGACTTTCTTATAAGCAATTGTAAATCACTGAAATCACCTATACCCCAATCACTTTCTGTTCGAAGCGTGTACAACTGAACTATAAAACCCCAAGGCTTGGCTTTATCCTGCCAAGCGGGCTGAAACACAGTATGCGGCGCCACGGCCAATGTAGATTCAATGGAGACTATATTCCGGGGGTCAATGTACCCATTAATAACAGGGAATGGGTTTTCATCGAAAATTATTGTCAATTGATAGTAGCCCGGCGTAACGATGTGGGTTGAAACCCGTCGACGAGAAAAACGCTCACCTTCAAAAATATAATCGCCTACTTCTGGGGCCCCCTCGGGTACAAGCGCACCACTATCGACTACCTCTCCCTTAGCATTTTGCAGCTCCCAGCCCATGTGCCGAGCTAACCGAGCCGGATGGAGATTGATGTAAAAATGAGCGGTTTCTCCCGCAGATATTCTGCAGGTCTGCATGGGAGGGAAAAAATGCCGCCAAGGCTCTACGTCAAGCTCGTTAGCCGCCAAAGCAACAGCTTCAGGGCTGGAAACATCTACATGCATCGCTTCCAATAGCGTCAACCTATTTTCAATTGGAACCCTGACTGACTCACCCCTGTAATTCTGGTATTCCTCAGCAATTCCGCGCCAATACATCAGCCGATCAAGATCGCTCATAGTGTTTCCATAAATTTACAAATAACATTTACACCTGCAAACAAACTGCCAGTTGTTTGAAATTACGCCATACAATTGACATTCATGCACAATATGGGAAACATGTTGTGCATGAATGGACACGATTCAAATGATTAATTCAATTGCTCTAGCTCTAAAGAACCTTTGAGTAAGACACGGGACGGCTTTGTATCACGTTTTATTAGGTATCACTTCCTAAATCATAGCCCGAATTCGTGCACTATTCTTTACCACACCCAGATTTTTTCTTACGTACTTCTATTTAGGTTAAAGCACGAGCAACATCAGAGCTTTAAGCGACAGTATTGTCTAGAAAACCAGCTCAACACCATCATTGGCCCCTTCCTGCCGGGTTGATTTCAATGCCACAACATTCACCAAAAAACCCACCATGCATATGGCGCTTAAACGCAGTGTTTCTCACTTTTCGTTTACCCTAGGAAAATCAAACTGGGCCAAGATACAACCACGCGCCAAATTCATTTACGAGTGAATAATTACGCTCGATTAAACTACAGCATATCGCACATTTAAACGATTAGCGTGCCATTCGTACACCCGCCCCCATAAATGAAGTCTATAATTTTTTACAGGCACTAAGACCCACGTAAGAATCAGCGAGGCTTCATGACCAATCATGGCAGTAAACCCACTATTCTTATCGTCGACGATGAAGAAATCGCACTTGAGTTGATCCAGACGATACTTACACCTACATACGATACACACTGTGCAATGACCGCAGCACAATGCCTTGACCAATTTAGGCAACACCCTATAGATATTGTGTTACTGGACGTTAACCTTCCGGACATTAGCGGGCTTGAACTCTGCAAACAGCTGTTAGCCACATCACCGAAAATACCCGTAGTGTTTATATCCGCACTCGATACCGATGACGAGCGAATGGCCGGTTTTGATGCTGGCGCCTACGACTACATTGTTAAGCCCGTTAACCCGACTGAATTACTCGCGAAAATTGCGTTTATCATCGATCAAAAATCTAAGACCAGCCAACTCGCCCAACAAAATATAGAACTCAACAGCGCCGTAATGAATTCCATTATGAGCGCTGGCGAGCTCGGGCTGGTAATTCAATATGCCATTGCTGTGCTAGACATATTTGACCATAGCCGTCTAGCCCGCGAACTCACAAGTACACTTAAGCAGCTTTCGGTGGAAGATGCCGTGGCTTTTATTGAATCGGACCAACAAGACATCTTCCTAGGCAGTGAAGGTGACTGCACGCCTATGGAAGTCCATATTGTGGCAATGCTGCGCGAAAAAGGCCGAATTGTATCGATTGACCAGAAAATTCAAGTTAATGAAAAAAGAGCAAGCCTATTAATTAAGCAACTCACCAACGATCCAATGTTACGCGGCAGAATATTAGACCACGTACCACTCCTACTTCAGATCACTAGCAAGCGTGCAGAGAACATTGATACCGCTAATCAATTGATTGAACGCGACAAACTGTTTGAAATAATCACTGAAACAGCAGACAGCCTAAGGCACGCCGAATCCAACATTCGCTCACATATTTGCGAAATTGTCGGAATAGCCGACCGTGAATTTGACAGTATTATTCAAGACATAAACCACATGATGCTAGACGAAGAACATGAAACAATGTTAATCGGCTCACTAAAAAATGCTGAAAAAAAGGCCAACCACTCGGCTGATGAAGCGCTTGCTGTGTGCTCAAGATTCGGCGAAATCATATTAAAACTTAAAAAGCTTATCTAATGTGAATCCAAACACGCTTGAAAAAACGCTGCAAATATCAGCTGCAACGATTCTTGCTATTGCAGCCTTTTTTCTCGTCGAATATACACTTAGTCGCTACTACCTGATCCCTCAATACGAAAATATCGACGACGAACTTTCCAATCGCGAATACGAACTGATCCACCAAGCGATTAATATTCAGTTGACAAGTCTAGAGACTTTTGCCCGTTATTGGATTGCCTCCGAATACGCAAAACCTAGACTACAAAACCAGCCCACGGATAATCTAGGCGCATATTTTAACTGGAAAGATATACACGGTAACGTAAATGCAGACTTTATTTCATTCTACTCCGGCGACAAAATGCCCTTGTGGCACGCCAATCACAACCATCACACCGACACCACTACTATAACCACAAAAGCCACTGCGTACAGCACGGCATTTACAGATATTCTAAATTCTATACGCGAAGGGACGCCGCAAACCGGATTGGTGGAGACGGCTTCTGGCATTATCGCAATAACTACACATCCAGTATCCGCCATAACTTCCACGCCCTCATCAACACCAGGCTTTATTGTCATAGGCCTCGACATTAACTCAAAACTAACCGATAGCTTTGGGCAACAAACGGGAAATCCCTTCCTGATTACGAACAAAATACAAAATAATGTGAATCGTGGACTCCCAACCAAAGCAATCAGTAAACAGCTGTCCGCAGGCCTTATCAATCAGTCAGTATTTCTTACAGTATTTACTGAAGGCAAGCTACTTGAGCACGCAAAAAAATTAGCTAAATGGATGTCACTCGCGCTTATAACGTTTGTCTTCCTATTCGTTTTCACCATCTACTTCTTTGTTCACACGAGATTAACCACACTAAGTCTTGTCAATTTTAGAGCCACGAAACTTGTAGAAAAACGAACATCACAGCTCAAACGACAAACAGAAAAATCTAAACTCGCCACCGCTAGAGAAAAGCAGGCCAACAAAAGTAAAAGTCTTTTTCTAGCCAACATGAGTCATGAAATACGTACGCCAATGAACGCGATACTTAACCTAAGCCAGCTCTGTCTAGAAACGAATTTGTCAGAAAGCCAACAAGACTACATACTAAAAATTCGTCGTTCGACGTCATTACTTCTGAATATTGTCAACGACATATTAGATTTCTCGAAAATTGAATCCGGTAAACTAACGATCGTAGATCATGACTTCTATTTAGATGATGTGTTCCGGCAGATCGCATTGCTCGATGTTGTGAGAAAAGAGCACAACGACGTGGAATTGATTTTTGAGTCACAGCCAGACGTACCCCAACACCTTTTTGGTGACAACCTAAGGCTAATACAAATACTTAATAATATCGTAGGAAATGCGCTTAAGTTTACTGAAAGCGGCTATATACATTTACTCATTTCTCGCTCCAAAGAAAAAACCGACAACGAAAATCAAAAAATATGGTTGGATATTACGATAACCGATACCGGTATTGGTATCCCCCAAGAAGTGATTGATAAACTTTTCAATGTCTTTACACAAGCAGACGCTGACACCACACGTAAATACGGTGGCTCTGGGCTAGGGCTGGTTATCTGCAAAGAACTATGTAAGCTAATGCTAGGGGAAATAAATTTAACTAGCAATTTTGGCAGCGGTACTATAGTAAAAATTGAACTTCCCTTTGAGCTAGCCCAATGCTCCTCTCTACGTAAGATCCCAGAGCTTAGCGCCACCAATGTATTTGTGGTTTCACCGAACGAAAAATTATTGAATGCAACGCTAAATATTCTCAGAGCAAATACTATGAACGCCGACGGCTATAGTCTAGTAAATCCGTTTCCGGCAACCAATGAAAATACGACTTTATTGATCATTGATGAACACATTGACCACCAACAATTCGAAAACTGGCACCACTCACTAACGGCAATTCAGCTACAAAATCTAAGTTTATATTGGTTAAACTCTAACGGCCGAGTTCAGGAAAGCATTGGTCGCTTAGTAAACGGTACGATCCGCCGACCCTTCTATTTTGGCCGCTTACTTGAGAGCCTCGATTACCAATCCGGGGTGAAAACACCTTCATTATTGACACTGCCTGAGCCACTAGCTACACAGCTTTCAACACTTAATATCCTGGTTGTTGATGACGATGAGATAAATGTACAAATCGTCGAAGAATTAGTTGGCTACAAGTGTAAAACGTTTCACACCGCAAATAACGGCCTAGAAGCTCTACTACAGGTCGATGCCCATACCATCGACCTAGTACTTATGGATATTCAAATGCCCGTTATGGACGGTATTGAAGCTACTAGAATGATACGAGTGAATAGGCACTGCGCGAATACAATTATTATCGCGCTTACCGCTTCGGCAATGCCAGAAGACAGAGAGGCTGCAATAAGTACAGGCATGAATGACTTCGTATCAAAACCCATTGACCCCCAACGCTTTTTTCAAACTTTATCGAAGTGGGTGAATGAAGGGACTAAAAATATAGCTAATAGTACACCGACTAAAGAGGCGTCGAGTATCGGCGTGAATGATGAACTAGGCGTGTTAAATGTTCAGCAGGGGCTAAAGAACTGTATGGACAACAATAAACTCTATCAAAGCCTGCTAAAGAAGTTTGTTATACGCTGCCAAGAGCTTGTTCGCGAATTCGATATCGCCATAAATGATCGGGCAATTGACGATGCAAGTAGACGGCTACACGCACTCAAAGGACTATCCGGAACCGTTGGCGCCGTTCTATTGACAGCAAATGCGGTAAAGTTAGAAGAAACGCTAAAACGGGGAGCCCTACCGGAATCCAACGAATTAAGCGGTTTTAAGCAGTCCGTAAAAGATACCGTAGATATGATCTGTGATCTTTTAGGTATTCAAAACCCGCCGATATAAAAAAACGCCGACAGTGTCGGCGTCATTTGTTTAGAAACGCGTGAGCCAAGCTCATCGTAATCCTAAAAGACCTATTCGGCGTCTTGCTCGGCAGGTGCTTCAGCCCGGGGGCGATCTACCAATTCCACGTAAGCCATAGGCGCTTTATCACCCGTGCGGTATCCACACTTTAAAATCCGCAGGTAGCCACCAGGACGAGCTTCGTAACGAGGGCCAACCTCATTAAAGAGCTTACCTACAATCTCCTTGTTACGAAGGCGATCGAAAGCCAAACGACGGTTCGCAACGCTGTCTACTTTTGAAAGAGTAATCAGCGGCTCTGCATAACGGCGCAGCTCTTTGGCCTTTGGCAAGGTTGTTTTAATTAATTCGTGCTCTACCAAGGAACTAACCATATTACGGAACATGGCTTTACGGTGAGAACTGTTTCTATTTAACTGACGTCCACTATGACGATGACGCATGACTCTAACCCTTCACCTGATTGCTATCGCAGCAAGTCAATTTTGTTCAAGAGCGGATAAATCCGCTCAACATTAATCGGTGTTTTTCAAGCTGGCTGGTGGCCAGTTTTCCAAACGCATCCCCAATGATAAACCGCGAGAAGCAAGAATATCTTTAATCTCAGTAAGTGATTTCTTACCCAGATTTGGGGTCTTCAACAACTCGACCTCGGTGCGCTGTATCAGGTCACCGATGTAGTATATATTTTCGGCTTTCAAGCAGTTGGCAGAACGAACTGTAAGTTCCAGATCATCGACCGGACGCAGAAGTACTGGATCAATTTGATCCTCTTTCTGTTCGGGCTCAACTTCCTTTTCGCCTTCAAGGTCTACAAACACAGCTAGCTGCTGCTGTAATATAGTAGCAGCTCGACGTATAGCCTCTTCTGGATCTATCGTACCATTGGTTTCAAGATCCAACACAAGTTTGTCGAGGTCAGTTCGCTGTTCAACTCGAGCACTTTCTACGGTATAGGCCAATCGGCGAACAGGACTATAGGAAGCATCTAGTGGCAACCGGCCAATCGCTCGCGTTTCGTCTTCATCAGACTGGCGTGCATCAACAGGCTGATATCCACGACCGCGAGAGACAACCAAACGCATATCCAAAGTTACGTCAGCGCTAATATTAGCAATAACGAGGTCTGGATTTGCGATCTCTACTTCGTGATCGAGCTGGATATCACCAGCGGTAACCACACCGGGCCCCTGCTTGGTAAGAACCAGGGTTGCCTGGTCTTTACCATGCATAACAACAGCAACGTTTTTTAAGTTCAGCAAGATTTCAATTACATCTTCCTGAACACCCTCTATTGCACTGTATTCGTGCTGTACACCAGCAATTTCTACCTCGGTTACTGCACAACCAGGCATGGACGACAATAAGATACGACGCAATGCGTTACCCAGAGTATGCCCAAAACCACGTTCGAGGGGCTCTAACACCACTTTTGCGCGAGTTGGAGCTAATTCTGTTACGTCGATGTGACGAGGTGTCAAAAATTCGTTAACCGCACTCTGCATATAAGCACCTGTATGTGATTGTGATCCCTAATAGTTAAACCTTGTTGACGAAACTTTACTTAGAGTAAAGCTCGACGATAAGGTTTTCATTGATATCGGCTGACAAATCGGCTCTATCGGGAACGCGCTTGTAAGTGCCTTCCTTATTATCAGAGTTGACGTCAACCCACTCAATGTCAGGACGCTGGGAAGCAATACCCATTGCGTTCTGAATGCGCAGTTGGTTCTTTGACTTTTCGCGAACAGAAACCACATCTCCAACCTGTACTTGGTAGGAAGGGATATTCAAGGTTTTGCCGTTCACTAAAATAGATTTGTGCGATACCAGCTGGCGAGACTCTGCGCGTGTAGAGCCGAAGCCCATGCGGTAAACCACGTTATCCAACCGACCCTCAAGGAGCTTCAACAGGTTTTCGCCCGTTGCACCTTTTCGGCGTGCAGCTTCTTTGTAGTAACTGCGAAACTGTTTTTCAAGAACACCGTATGTACGACGAACTTTCTGTTTTTCACGTAGCTGGACACCGTAATCAGATAATCGACCACGACGAACACCGTGCATACCGGGTGGATTCTCAGCTTTACACTTAGAATCGAGCGGTCTTACGCCACTTTTCAGGAACAGATCAGTTCCTTCACGGCGAGATAATTTACAAGTAGGACCTATATAACGTGCCACTTTCGTTCCTCCTTATACTCGACGCTTTTTGGGTGGGCGACAGCCGTTGTGTGGAATCGGCGTGACATCAGTAATGTTGGTAATTTTATAACCAACGTTATTTAAGGCGCGAACAGCTGATTCGCGACCGGGCCCAGGGCCCTTAACTTCTACATCGAGATTCTTCAAACCGTACTCCTGAGCGGCTTGACCTGCGCGCTCTGCTGCAACCTGAGCTGCAAACGGTGTACTTTTACGAGAACCGCGAAAACCTGAACCACCCGAGGTAGCCCAAGAAAGAGTATTACCCTGACGATCAGTGATCGTCACGATAGTGTTATTAAAAGAGGCATGAATATGCGCTATACCATCGACGACGGTCTTTTTGACCTTCTTCTTCGTCGAGCTTTTACCACCTGGCTTCGCCATAGTAAAATTTCCCAAACTGATAAGTTAGAGTTAAAACCTGAAGCTTACTTCTTGATTGGCTTTCGGGGACCTTTTCGTGTGCGGGCGTTAGTTTTACTACGCTGACCTCGCACAGGAAGGTTACGACGATGGCGCAAACCACGGTAACACCCCAAATCCATCAATCGCTTGATGTTCATTGAGACCTCACGACGTAGATCACCTTCCACGGAAAGCTTTGCAACTTCACCACGGACAGCATCCATCTGCTCTTCGTTCAACTCACCAACCTTCGTTGATTCATCGATACTGGTTGCCGCACAAATTTCTTTGGCTTTAGTTTTACCAATTCCGTACACGTAAGTGAGGGAAATAACGGCATGTTTATGGTCTGGTATATTGACACCAGCTATACGAGCCATTCAACTTACTCCAACTTGATAAGATATACAGTGTTAACAGCGGTAATCACCACCTGGCACCGCGAAGGGCGCGAAGGATAGCGACAAAACCACAAAAAAGCAATAGCGCAGCTGTTTCCAACTGCGCGACAGTTAACACCTCCGATTTATCAGGGCTTGATACCCCGAATGGTTTTACCTACATCGCCTAAACCGGCTTAGATAACACCTAACCTTAAAGAATATTAGCCTTGACGTTGCTTATGGCGAGGCTCTGCACTGCAGATAACGCGGACAACGCCTTTACGTCGAACCACTTTGCAGTTACGACATACTTTCTTGACTGAAGCACGAACTTTCATCTTAAACTACTCCAAATAACCTGAACTGATATTCGCTTAGCGACTACCACGCCCATAACTCTGTAAATTTGCTTTCTTCATTACTGAGTCGTACTGGTGGGACATCAGATGAGACTGAACCTGAGACATGAAATCCATCACCACAACTACAACAATCAATAACGACGTCCCACCTAGGTAGAATGGAACATTAGCAGACACCATCAAGAACTGAGGCAACAAGGCCACTCCTGCAATATATATGGAGCCAACTACGGTCAAGCGGGTCAATACGTTGTCTATATACTTAGCAGATTGTTCACCTGGGCGAATACCTGGAATATAGGCGCCACCACGCTTCAGGTTGTCAGCAACCTCCTTTGGGTTGTACATCATCGCCGTGTAAACAAAACAAAACACAATGATTAAGGTACCAAACAACACAAAGTTTAATGGCTGACCAGGACCAATAGCCAAAGCAATTTCCTGTAGTATTTCTGCAGACTTACCTTCGCTCGCACTACCGAACCACTGAGCAATAGACGAAGGAAACAACAACAAACTACTGGCAAAGATGACCGGAATTACACCCGCCATATTAATTTTCAAAGGCAAGTGACTTGTTTGAGCAGGGCCCTGCCCCCCTCTACCACCAGCCTGACGTCGAGCGTACTGAATAGTGATGCGGCGCTGCCCACGCTCCATGCGCACAACAAACCACACGATAGCTACAGCGGCTAGCAACAAAAACAATAGCATTAGCGGGTGTAAATCACCCTGACGTGCACTTTCAAAAGCTTGACCAACGGCGCCCGGCATACCGGCAACAATACCGGCGAAAATCAGCATTGAAATACCGTTGCCAATACCGCGCTCAGTAATTTGCTCACCTAGCCACATCATGAACACAGTACCCGTCACAAGAGAGGCGACTGCAATCACAAAAAAGCTGATGGAAGACATGCCTGCGTAGGCCATGCCTTGCCCCGCCATACCCGCCACCATGACAAAGGCCTGAACGGTCGCCAAGGCAACAGTCAAGTAACGAGTGTACTGGCTGATCTTACGACGCCCAGACTCACCTTCTTTCTTTAGCGCTTCAAGCGAAGGCGTAACCGCACTCATCATCTGCATAATAATCGATGCGGAGATGTAAGGAATAATCCCGAGAGCAAGGATACTCATGCGCTCCATGGCACCACCAGAGAACATATTAAACATTCCCAGTATCGTGCCTTGATTTTGGTTGAACAGTTTTGCCACCTGTTCTGGGTCAATTCCTGGAACCGGAATATGTGTTCCGAGACGATAAATAACAATCGCCAAAAACAAAAATTTTAGGCGAACCCATAGTTCACCTAAACCTTTCTGATTTCCCAGAGGCATATTACCTGGAGTTGCCATCTATTCCCCTCTCAACCTGATATATAAGGTCGTTTATTCTTCTATTTTTCCGCCAGCAGCTTCAATGGCTGCCTTGGCGCCTTTGGTCACAGCGAGACCTTTTAGGGTAACAGCTTTCTTTAGTTCACCCGAGAGGAAGACCTTTGCACGCTTAACATTACGGCCGATCAAATCAGCGTTTTGTAGTGCTTCAATGTCAATCACATCGGCTTCAACTTTATTTAGCTCGGCCAAACGAATCTCTGCTGAAACACGGCCCACGCGACTGGTAAAACCAAACTTAGGCAAGCGCTTCTGCAATGGCATCTGGCCGCCCTCGAAACCAGGCTTTACGCTACCACCCGAACGAGCTTTCAACCCTTTATGGCCGCGGCCCGCAGTTTTACCTGTGCCACTACCAATACCACGACCTACACGTTTTTTATTGGTGGTACTACCAGGAGCAGGACTTAAAGTATTTAAACGCATCTTACTCTCCTTCCACCTTAACCATGTAATTAACTTTGTTTATCATACCGCGTACAGAAGGTGTATCTTCTACTTCCACAGTATGACGAATACGACGCAAACCCAAACCGCGCACGCACGCTTTATGTGCTTCGAGGCGACCGCTTGAACTCTTAATTTGAGTAACTTTTACCGTCTTCTTAGCCATGATCTTTTTTACCTAAAATCGGCGTTTTAATTAGTTCAGAATGTCTTCAACAGACTTGCCACGCTTAGCTGCAACCGAATCCGGCGAAGCCATAGCACGAAGCGCTTCAAAAGTAGCGCGAACGACGTTTACAGGATTAGTAGAGCCATAACATTTGGCCAATACGTTCTGTACGCCAGCAATTTCTAGAACAGCACGCATTGCACCACCGGCAATTACACCCGTACCTTGTGAGGCAGGTTGCATATAAACTTTAGAAGCACCGTGGCGACCGCGAGTTGGGTATTGAATAGTATCTCCATTCAATTCAACTTGGATCATATTGCGACGAGCCGCTTCCATAGCTTTTTGGATAGCGATAGGCACTTCACGAGCCTTACCACGACCGAAGCCTACTTTACCATTACCGTCACCGACAACTGTCAAGGCGGTAAAACCGAAAATCCGACCACCTTTAACTGTTTTCGCTACACGGTTAACTTGAACCAGTTTTTCCTGCAAGCCTTCGGCATTGCTATCTTCACGTTTGTTGTTTTGCTGCGACATAATTCAACCTTTAGAATTCCAATCCGCCTTCTCGAGCAGCATCCGCCAACGCCTTCACTCGACCGTGAAATTTAAAACCGCTTCGATCAAACGCAACCTTAGTTACGCCCGCGGCCTTCGCGCGCTCAGCGATTAGTTTACCAACTTCAATAGCAGCATCGGCGTTACCGGTTTTACCACCACGTAAATCTTTATCTAATGTTGAAGCCGTCGCTAGAACCTTATCACCTTCTGCAGCGATAATTTGCGCATAAATATGGCGCGGGGTTCGGTTAACGCAAAGGCGAACTTCACGCAGCTCACGGATCTTTGAGCGAGACCGGGTAGCACGACGTATCCTGGATTGCTTCTTAGCGTTCATATTCAAAACCTACTCTTAGTTAGTCGTTTTACGACTTACTTCTTCTTAGCTTCTTTACGACGTACATATTCATCAGCATAACGAACACCTTTACCTTTATAGGGCTCCGGCGGACGGAATGCACGAATTTCACTTGCAACCTGACCTAGCAGTTGCTTGTCTGCACTCTTGAGGACAATTTCAGTTTGAGACGGTGTCTCAGCAGAAACACCTTCTGGCAAATCGTAATCAATCGGATGCGAGAAACCTAGGGTCAAATTTAGAGTTTTGCCCGAAGCTTTCGCACGATAACCAACACCGTTTAAAACCAACTTCTTTTCAAAGCCGTCGCTCACACCAGTAACCATATTGTTTACTAAGGCGCGCATAGTACCAGCCAGTGCACGAGAGCCCTTGGCTCCATCACGAGCGGCAAACGAGAGTACGTTATCTTCTAATTTTACTTCCACAGCAGTGTGGATTTGCAGATCCAGTGTACCTTTGCCACCCTTTACGGTGAGGTCACTACCATTCTGCTTAACCTCAACACCCTTGGGTAGTTGAACTGGACTGTTAGCAACACGTGACATATTGGTTACCCGTCTAATCTTATTCCGTTAAAAGCTCGCTCTTAATGAGGTCGCTTAGAACACCGTACAAATAATTTCACCACCAACACCGGCTGCACGGGCAGCACGATCGGTCATAACACCTTGACTGGTGGAAACAATGGCGATACCTAAACCACCCCGAACGGATGGAAGTTCACCCTTTCCAACGTAAGAACGCAGGCCGGGACGACTAATACGGTCGAGCTCGGCTATTACGGGCTTACCTTCAAAATACTTTAACTCGATATTTAGCTCAGCCTTAACGTCATCGGTGACGGCGAACTCGGCAATATAGCCTTCGCTTTTCAGCACGCCTGCAATGCTCTTCTTCAACTTGGAAGCAGGCATGGAAACGGAAGTCTTGCCAACCATCTGCGCATTACGAATGCGAGTGAGCATATCGGCGATAGGGTCTTGCATACTCATAAAATTCTGCTCCTACTAGTAACCGGGATTACCAGCTTGCTTTAACGAGGCCAGGCACGTCGCCACGCATTGCAGCTTCACGCAATTTGTTACGACATAAACCAAACTTGCGGTAAACCGCGTGCGGACGGCCAGTCACTCGACAACGAAGCTGACCACGAACGGGACTGCTATCGCGAGGTAATTTTTGCAACTTAATCATCGCGCCCCAAACCTCGTCATCGGTAGATTCAGTGCTCTTGATAATTGCTTTTAAAGCATCGCGTTTGGCGGCGAACTTTTCTACTGCCTTTGTGCGCTTAGCTTCGCGGGCGATCATTGATTTCTTTGCCATCGTTCAATCAACTCCTAGCCTTGAACGGGAAGTTAAATGCTTTTAACAAAGCACGCCCTTCTTCGTTTGTACGAGCGGTCGTGGAAATACAAATATCCAATCCACGAAGTTTATCTATCTTGTCGTATTCAATTTCAGGAAAAATGATCTGCTCATTTACGCCCATTGAAAAGTTTCCGCGCCCATCAAACTGCTTCGGACTGATACCACGGAAATCGCGTACGCGCGGAATTGCAATACTGATCAGACGATCAAGGAATTCGTACATACGTTCTTGACGTAAAGTAACCTTACAACCTACAGGCCAATCTTCACGCACCTTAAAACCAGCAATGGATCTACGCGCCTTGGTTACAACAACCTTTTGACCGGCTATTTTTTCCAGGTCAGCAACAGCGTGTTCCAATACCTTTTTATCTCCAATTGCCTCACCCACTCCCATATTCAGAGTGATTTTGGTGATGCGTGGAATTTCCATTACATTACCCAACCCCAACTCTTCTTTGAGCTTTGGAGCGATCTCGTCTCGATAAATTTCTTTCAGCCTGGCCATCTTATTCACTCAGTCCGCTTATGCGTCTATAGCTTCGCCGTTGGATTTGAAAACACGAATCTTGTTTCCATCTTCCAACACTTTAAATCCTACGCGATCCGCTTTTTGCGTGCTCGGATTGTAAATTGCAACATTTGAAATCTGAATCGGAGCTTCTTTCTCAACAATCCCACCAGGCACATTCAGCTGGGGGTTTGGCTTCTGATGTTTTTTAATCATCTGCACGCCGGAGACAATGATTCGATTATCAAGCAGTACACGGTTTACTTTACCGCGCTTACCTTTATCACGACCGGTGATTACCACCACTTCGTCATTACATTTGATCTTGCGCATAACCTAATTCCTCTTGACCTCGCAGCCGCCGATTAAAGTACTTCGGGAGCCAGAGATATAATCTTCATAAACTTTTCGCCACGCAGCTCGCGGGTTACTGGTCCGAAGATACGTGTACCTACAGGGGCTTCCTGCTGGTTCAGCAAAACAGCAGCATTATCGTCGAAGCGAATAATGGAACCGTCTGGGCGGCGAACGCCTTTCTTGGTGCGAACCACAACAGCTTTCATCACCTGACCCTTCTTTACTTTACCGCGAGGAATCGCTTCTTTAACGGTAACTTTAATTACATCGCCAACTCTTGCGTAGCGACGATGTGAGCCGCCTAACACTTTGATACACATCACTCGACGAGCACCGCTGTTATCAGCTACATCCAAATAACTTTCTGTTTGAATCATCGTCTATCTCCAAAACCCTGTGACCGAAACACAATGCCGGTCAGCGGCGATTCACTTAAATACTGGTTGCCCGCTCTTCGATTTTAACCAGAGTCCATGACTTGGTTTTCGAAAGAGGACGAGACTCGGCGATCGTTACTGTATCGCCCTGAGTACAACTGTTGTCTTCGTCGTGAGCTTTAATCTTTGTAGATTTACTCATGTACTTACCGTACACAGGGTGCTTCACACGACGCTCGATCAAAACAACGATCGACTTATCCATTTTGTCGCTAACAACCTTACCGGTTAACGTACGTACCAACTTTTCTGCTTCAGCCATTGCTTTTACCTACGCTCTACTTGGTTGCTGCTTTTTGACGCAAAACAGTCTTAATGCGAGCAATATCGCGACGGCTTTGCTTCATCAAGTGGGTCTGATTCAGTTGGCCAGTAGACTTTTGCATACGCAGCTTAAACTGTGCCTCTAACTGTGAAAGCAGTTCCTGGCTCAGCTCTTCAGCTGTTTTCCCATTAAGTTCTGTAGCATTCATCACATCACCGACCGCTTAACAAAGGTTGTACCCAAAGGCAGTTTCGCAGCAGCAAGTGCAAACGCTTCGCGAGCCAGCTCTTCAGAAACACCTTCAATTTCATATAGAACTTTCCCTGGCTGAATCTGGGCGACCCAGTATTCAACATTACCCTTACCTTTACCTTGACGAACTTCCAAAGGCTTCTCAGTAATAGGCTTATCAGGAAAAACTCGAATCCAAATTTTTCCGCCACGCTTAACGTGACGAGTCATTGCTCGACGAGCCGCTTCAATTTGACGCGCTGTAATGCGTCCGCGGGCTATCGACTTAAGTCCGAATTCACCAAAGCTAACTTTAGAGCCGCGCTGTGCCAATCCACGGTTGCGCCCCTTCATTTGCTTACGGAATTTTGTACGCTTTGGTTGCAGCATTTGCCTAACCCTTATTCGTCAAAACTGTTTACTTCAAGCGCTTATTTAGCGCCTTTTTTCTTTGGAGCGGATTCAGCTTCTTCCATTCCACCAATTATTTCGCCTTTGAAGATCCATACTTTTACGCCAATAATGCCGTAAGTTGTAGCAGCTTCTGCAGTTGCGTAATCGATATCAGCTCGCAATGTATGCAAAGGTACACGACCCTCGCGATACCACTCTCTACGAGCGATCTCTGCACCACCTAAACGGCCACTAACCTGAATCTTCACACCTTGAGCACCTTGGCGCATGGCGTTTTGCACAGCCCGCTTCATGGCACGACGAAACATTACTCGACGTTCCAGCTGGGAAGCTACACTTTGCGCTGCCAGCACACTGTCTAAATCAGGCTTACGAATTTCTTCAATGTTGATGTGCACAGGCACACCCATCTGCTTACTGATTGCAGTGCGCAGCTTTTCAACATCTTCGCCTTTTTTACCGATCACAATACCCGGACGAGCCGTATGTATTGTTACTCGTGCAGTATTGGCCGGTCGCTCAATATCAATTCGGCTCACGGACGCGTGAGACAGTGTTTTTCTGATAAATTTACGAACGTTTAAATCTTCGTTCAGTTTATCCGCGTAATCGCCCTTGCTCGCATACCAAGTAGAGGTGTGCTTTTTAATAATACCGAGACGGATACCTGTAGGATGTACTTTCTGACCCATAAGTCTGTTCTCTTATTGATCCGCTACTTTAACGGTGATGTGACAAGTACGCTTAAGGATACGATCAGCGCGGCCTTTTGCGCGTGGTCGAATGCGCTTCATCGTTAAACCTTCGTCCACAAAAATTGTGGACACCTTCAGCTCATCAACGTCAGCACCTTCATTATGCTCAGCGTTCGCGATAGCCGATTCCAAAACTTTTTTGATGACAGCAGCGCCTTTCTTTAGGCTGAATGCCAACACTTCCAACGCTTCTTCAACTGATTTTCCGCGGATCTGATCAGCCACTAGGCGAGCCTTCTGCGCCGACATGTTTGCACCGCGTAATTTAGCTGCAACTTCCATCATTATTCCTCGCTAAGTGCGCGCTTAGCGCTTCGCTTTCTTATCTGCTACGTGGCCACGGTAAGTGCGGGAAGCCGCAAACTCACCCAACTTATGACCAACCATTTCTTCACCAACCATCACCGGTACGTGCTGACGGCCGTTATGTACGGCGATAGTCAAGCCAACCATGTCTGGTAAAATCATCGAGCGACGCGACCAGGTCTTAATAGGACGACGATCATTCTTTTCTGCCGCAACTTCTACTTTCTTCAGAAGATGATGGTCTACAAAAGGACCTTTTTTCAGTGAACGTGGCACTGTTCTTTCCTCTTTTTAGCTATTAAGCCGGCGCTTATTTCTTGTCGCGACGACGAATAATCATGTTGTCAGTACGCTTATTACTGCGAGTCTTATAACCTTTAGTAGGCGTACCCCATGGAGACACGGGATGACGACCACCGGAGGTACGACCTTCACCACCACCATGCGGGTGATCTACCGGGTTCATTGCAACACCGCGAACAGTCGGGCGAACACCACGCCAGCGCTTAGCTCCAGCTTTACCCAGAGAACGTAAGTTGTGCTCACTGTTTGAAACCTCGCCCAATGTCGCACGACACTCAGACTCAACTTTACGCATTTCACCACTGCGTAGACGTAGAGTTGCGTATTGGCCTTCACGAGCAACCAACTGCACAGAAGTACCCGCGGAACGAGCCAACTGAGCCCCTTTGCCAGGCTTCAACTCTACACAGTGGATAACACTACCCACTGGAATATTACGAATCGGCAAGGTATTACCCGGCTTAATCGCCGATGCATCACCCGACTCAATCGAGTCGCCAGCAGCCAAACCTTTAGGAGCGATAATGTAACGACGCTCGCCATCGGCATAACAAACCAGCGCAATATACGCACTGCGATTTGGATCGTACTCAAGACGCTCTACTTTTGCAGGAATAGCATCTTTATTCCGCTTGAAGTCGATTTTTCGATAATGCTGCTTGTGACCACCACCAATATGACGAGTCGTAATACGACCGTTATTGTTGCGACCACCACTCTTAGATTTCTTTTCCAGCAAAGGCGCATATGGCGCACCTTTGTGTAAGTCAGGGTTAACTACGCTTACAACAAAGCGACGACCGGCTGACGTAGGCTTGCGTTTTACGATAGGCATATGTCCGCTCCTTATTCTGCCGCTTCGAAGTCTATCTCTGAGCCTTCGGCCAGAGAGACATAGGCTTTTTTCCAATCGCTTCGCTTACCTAACCCGTAACGCGTGCGCTTGGTTTTACCCTTTACATTGAGAACACGAACGCCCTCAACACTCACATTAAACAGTTTTTCTACTGCAGCTTTGATCTCGGCCTTATCTGCATCGGGGACAACCTTAAAAACCACTTGGTTGGCGATATCGGCAGCAACCGCTGCTTTCTCAGAAACTACGGGGCCAAGCAAAACTTTGTACAGGCGCTCCTGGTTCATACCAGCACCTCCTCAAGCTTTTTAACAGCAGACACCGTCACCACAACCTTATCAAAACGAATCAGGCTAACGGGATCAATGCCCTGGACATCACGAACATCTACTTTATGCAAATTGCGCGAAGCCAAGTAAAGATTCTCACTTATCTCCTCAGACACAATAAGCACATCAGACAAATCGTACTGCGCTAACTTTTGCAACAGACTTTTGGTTTTCGGAGCATCCAAATCGAACTCCTCAACAACAACCAAACGATCCTGACGAGCTAACTCAGAAAGGATACAGCGCATTGCGGCGCGATACATTTTCTTGTTTAGCTTCTGATCGAAGTCCCGTGGCTGAGCGGCAAACGTTACACCACCTGAGCGCCAAATCGGGCTTCGAATAGTACCTGCACGAGCGCGACCGGTACCTTTTTGGCGCCATGGCTTCTTGCCACCACCGGATACTGCCGCACGATTTTTCTGTGCCTTGGTTCCCTGACGAGCACCAGCCATATAGGCCACAACTGCCTGATGAACAAGGTCTTGATTAAACTCTCTACCAAAAGCCGCTTCGGAAACTGCAACAGTACCCTTGGCGCCCTGAGGTGTAGCAATACTTAATTCCATGGTCGATTCCCCCGGGATACTTAACTGTTACGCAGCTTGATGGCAGGACGAACAATAACGTCTCCACCGGGAGCACCTGGTACGGCACCCTTAATAAGCAGCAAGTTGCGCTCAACATCGACCCTAACCACTTCCAAATTCTGAGTAGTTGAGCGTTCAGCACCCATGTGACCAGCCATTTTTTTGCCTTTAAAGACGCGGCCAGGAGTCTGACACATACCAATAGAACCAGGGGCTCGGTGCGAGAGAGAGTTGCCGTGCGTAGCATCTTGCATTGAAAAATTCCAACGCTTTACACCACCAGCAAAACCCTTACCTTTAGATGTGCCCGTTACATCAACTTTCTGTCCAGCTTCGAAAGCCTCAACAGTAATTTGACCACCAACCTCGAATTCAGAACCAACTTCATTACGCAACTCCCAAACACCGCGACCGGCTTCGGTTTGCGCTTTAGCAAAGTGACCTGCTTCCGCCTTGGTAACACGGGAGGCTCGACGAGACCCTACGGTTACTTGCACTGCTGCATAACCGTCGGTTTCTACACTCTTAACCTGAGTGATGCGGTTGGGTTCGACCTCAACCACAGTGACAGGAACGGATAAACCGTCGTCAGTAAAAATGCGTGTCATACCGCTTTTGCGGCCGACAATTCCAATCGTCATTTCTGTAAACCTCTCAGTGTACGGGGCTTTCCCTCCCGTCCTAACTTAGGATCGGCGGACCCGCTATGGCCGCCCATTTCAGAGCGTTACACTCTGCCGGCAACTCGCCGACAGAATTTATCTGAAGCTTTAGCCCAGACTAATTTGAACCTCAACACCCGCTGCTAAATCCAGCTTCATCAAGGCATCAACAGTTTTCTCGGTAGGCTCAACAATATCGAGCAACCGCTTATACGTACGAATTTCATATTGATCTCGCGCATCTTTATTAACGTGCGGCGAAACCAGAATAGTAAAACGTTCTTTTCGGGTAGGTAAGGGAATAGGACCACGAACCTGCGCGCCAGTACGTTTCGCTGTTTCAACAATCTCTTGCGTGGAAGCATCAATCAATTTGTGATCAAACGCTTTCAGGCGAATTCGAATACGTTGATTCTGCATCTGAACCAAACTCCAAACATTTTTAAAGAACAATCAACCGCGCACAAGTTTAGGGCTGGCTGAAATGAGGGCGCAATTCTAATGACTGGGTCTTACTCTGTCAACAAAGAATATGATTAATTTACTAAGACGAAAAAGCCCGCGGAAGCGGGCTCATTTAAGCGCTATTTATACGGCGGGATTAGCCTTCGGCTAGAGGCTTAAGGAGCACATCTATACGCCTATTTCGCTTGCGCCCCTCCCGCGTTTCATTGTTAGCGACCGGCCGTGACTCGCCATAGCCATAGGCTTCGCAGCGACTCGCTGGGAGATCATTCATGTTCACAAGTAGGTATTGGCGTACAGCCTTGGCACGATCCTCAGAAAGGGACTGATTTGACTCAGTACTGCCAAAGGAGTCCGTATGCCCCTCTATTACAACCGTATACCCGGGGTACATTCGAATAGCGTTTTCAACTTTCTGTAGCAAGCCGTAATTCGCCGCAACGATTTGCGCACTCCCAGGCTCAAAGTTTAACCCCACCATTCTGACCAGTACGTTTTCACCCTGAGTAAGCACTGACGCTTCATTTCGTCGAAAATACTCCGTTATACGCTGCAATCGCTCCTGCGCTTCTTCCTGCTGCTTTAATCTCTGAGAGTGCACCCCAAACTTTTGCTCGAGAGCTGCAAAGTCCTGCTCTAGCGCTGCTGTTTTAGTTTGCAGCTCACCCAAATCATAAGAATCTTTTTGCAGTTTTTGAATCTGAGTGGTAATCACCTGCACCGGGGCTTCGAAACCCTTGTCAAACTCAGCAACCACGTCAAGCTCCCCAGCGACCGCAGCAACCGGCTCTTCATGCTTAAGAATGAGATCCTCCGGCGTCAATTCTTTCTTTTTGAGCGCCTCCAGCTGTTTGGCCAAATACAAAGCATGTCGAGCTTCGTAGTAGGCCTCTTTTACCAGCGCCCGAGGATAGTCCGTATCATAGCGGTTCTCGCTTAGCTCCTTTTCTGCTGCAGCCAATAATCGGGTAGCTTTGTCTAACGTTTTAGGTGCGAACTTTTTCACTTTCAATCGGTCAGCTTCTTCAATTTTAGCGCGCGTTTGATTTAGGTAGTTACCCTTAATCGCTATCAGCTCGGCGTCGCGGTATAGCTTTTCAGCTTCGCCCACCCGCGCCTCTGCCCGCGAACGACTGCCCGTTTCTAGGGTTTTTGTCGCCAACATAAATTTGGCCTCGGCTTTCTCCCATGTTTTAGCCGCGAGTTTTTCGGCATCCACGCCCTTGGCGTCCGTTCGTGCCTGTATCGTGGTTTTAAACGATACCTGCGCGACTTTCGAAGCCTTTATCGCAATGCGAAAATTCTTTACTGCCCCGCTAAGGTCGACCTCCACCCGTGCAACCTTATGCCCTTTTTTATATCGGCGGTCAGCACTGGCATAAAGTCGCGCACCCTCAGCATAACTAACCGGCGCCAACACTTTAGACAATTCATTGTTGGCGTCTTTGAGAGCTGCATTCGCCGAGGCAAAAAGGGAGTCACGCAGTTCGTCAGCCCCCACATGACCAACAGCAAGAAATGACAGAAGAGTAAATAGAAGAGCGTTCGTTTTGAACATCAAGGAACTCCTAATGCTTTTTAGTATTGTCGGTGTACTTTACATCAATAAGAGTAACATTACGAAACCCACCAACTACATTAGCCTCGCCAGCATGAAGACACCCCCACCCCGGATACACGATATTCAGTGGATTTATTTGCTTCGACCCTGTTTTTTTGAAATCGATGGACAACCCAGCACCCACTTGCACTACAGCATGAGAATAAGCCCAAGCATGAGAATAAACCCATTAGCTTTTGCAAAAAAAAACGTTATCACGCGCTTTAACCAAGGGCCGAGTGCCCGTAAAGCTGGAATTATCTGGCATTGAGGGCCACACTTCCGATGAGGCAAAAGCCAAACCCGAATGGGATACTAAAGACAAGAGCCTGCTTATCTATGTCCCGGGCACCCACTTTAACGAACATTGGAAAAAGGGCGTAAACACCGAGCTGGCTTCGGGACCCAAATCCTCTGCTATGGAGATGCACTTCGGTTGCATAAATCCAGATCCCGCATATGCGGGACCCAGAACCCCTGCTAACCACTAATCAAAATTGCGGATAATGCCTTCGACCATTTTCTTCGCATCGCCAAACAGCATCATGGTGTTATCCCGAAAGAACAGCTCATTCTGCACTCCTGCATAACCGGCCGACATCCCTCGCTTAACAAACAGTACGGTTCGCGCCTTTTCGACATCAAGAATTGGCATTCCGTAAATGGCGCTTTGAGGGTCAGTTTTAGCCGCGGGGTTTGTCACGTCGTTAGCGCCGATAACAAAGGCAACATCGGCCCCCTGGAATTCACTGTTAATGTCTTCCAGCTCAAACACCTCGTCGTAAGGCACATTCGCCTCCGCTAACAATACGTTCATGTGTCCGGGCATACGCCCTGCAACCGGGTGAATGGCATACTTAACACTTACGCCAGCCGCTTTTAGGCCATCCGTCATCTCCCGCAGAGCATGCTGCGCTTGAGCCACCGCCATTCCGTAACCGGGCACAATAATGATTGAACCGGCATTTTTCATAATGAATGCAGCATCTTCGGCACTGCCCTGCTTAACCGCTCGATCCTCAACACCCCCGCTCGCGACGACCTCACTTTCACCACCGAAGCCGCCCAGTATCACGCTGATAAAAGAGCGGTTCATCGCTTTACACATAATGTAAGAAAGGATTGCACCCGACGACCCCACCAAGGCACCCGTCACAATGAGCGCGTTGTTATGCAATGTAAAACCAATACCGGCTGCTGCCCAACCAGAGTAGGAGTTGAGCATGGACACAACCACAGGCATATCAGCACCACCAATCGGAATGATGATTAGCACTCCGATAATGAATGCCAGCAGGGTCATACCCCAAAATATCCAAGGAGACTGATCAGTATAAAACGCCACCATAAGGCCAATAATAAGAAGCCCGATAACAGCATTTAGAGGGTGCTGTCCTTTGAATACTACCGGAGCCCCAGACACGAGCCCTTGCAGCTTAGTAAACGCAATAATCGACCCAGAAAACGTAATTGCGCCAATCACCACCCCTAAAGACATTTCGATACGACTAACGACAAATATTTGCCCGGTTACATCCAGTAACTTAAACGCTTCCGGGTTTGAATAAGCTGCTCCAGCCACGAGTACCGCAGCCATACCCACCAAACTATGAAAGGCCGCTACCAGTTGTGGCATAGCGGTCATGGCTATACGGGAGGCAATGGTCAAACCGATTGCCGCACCAATCGCAAGTGCTACCACGATCCAAGCGTAGGAGGTGATTTCCGGGCTGAGAATTGTAGTCACAATAGCCAAAGCCATACCCACCATGCCAAGCATATTTCCCTTGCGAGATGTTTCTGGTGAGGAAAGCCCACGCAGTGCCAGCACAAAAAGCACGGAAGCGACCAAGTAGGCCAATGCAGTTAAATTGGATTCCATTGATTTCCCCTATGACTTCTTCTTTTTATACATTGCAAGCATGCGCTGAGTCACCGCAAAGCCACCAAAAATATTCACCGCTGCAAGAATCACAGCAACAAACCCCAGCGCCTTGGCTAAACTAAATTCAGCAGGCCCGGTCGCCACCAAAGCGCCGACTATAATCACACTCGATATCGCGTTGGTTACCGCCATCAATGGTGTATGCAGTGCCGGCGTCACGCTCCAGACAACGTAATACCCAACAAATACAGCCAAAACAAAAATCGATAATTGAGATACAAAATCACCCTGCATATTTATGCCTCCTCTGCTTTCTGATCGCTAAACTGCGGGTGCACAACAACACCGTCGTGAGCCAACAGGGTTGCCGCTATGATTTCATCGCTCCAATCGAAGCTAAGCGCTCCACTTTCGCCATCAACATGCGGCGCAATAAAACTGTAGAGATTGCGTGAATAGAGCGAACTCGTATCCGCCGCTAGGCGCGCAGGCATATTAATAACACCCACTATTTTTACACCATTAACCTCTACCACCTCACCGGGCTCAGAGAGTGTGCAATTACCGCCTTGCTCAACGGCCAAATCGACAATTACCGAGCCCGCACGCATGGACTTGACCATATCGTCATCAATAAGGGTCGGCGCCTTAACCCCCGGAATAAGTGCGGTGCAAATAGCGATGTCGTTTTTCGCCAAGGTAGCGGCTACCAACTCCGACTGCTGCTTTTTAAAGTCTTCGCTCATTTCTTTGGCGTAACCACCGGCGGTTTCAGCATTAGCTGTTTCCTCCGATTCAACCATAACAAATTTTGCCCCAAGGCTTTCTACCTGCTCTTTTGCAACAGGTCGAACGTCCGTAGCGCTAACAATAGCACCCAGTCGCTTAGCCGTAGCGATTGCCTGCAAGCCAGCCACACCAGCACCTAGCACCAGTACTTTTGCGGGTGCCACTGTTCCCGCAGCCGTCATCATCATAGGCATGGCGCGCTCATACTCAAACGCAGCCTCTAACACTGCACGATAACCTGCTAGGTTACTCTGAGAACTTAGTACGTCCATGGTTTGCGCTCGCGTGATACGCGGCACCATCTCCATTGCCATAGCCGTTACACCTGCTGTGGCGTATTGCTTAACAGATTCAGGACAGGAAAAAGGAGAGAGTACAGAAATAAGCGCAGCACCCGGTTTCATCAGGCCTAGCTCATCAATTTCCCCCTCACCAGCAAGAAGTGGGCGCTGAACTTTCAATACGATATCCGCATCTTTCAGCAGCACCGCAGGATCATCAACAATGACTGCACCCGCGGCCACATAATCCTCATCACTTATACGGCTGGCAATTCCAGCCCCTCGCTCAATAGCGATAGTTTGCCCCAGCTTAATAAATTTCTTCACCGTTTCCGGTGTTGCCGCAACACGCTTTTCATGAGCGCGGCGCTCTTTCAGTACTGCAATTTTCATGTGCTCCCCCGTTTGCAGATAACGCGACCAAAGAATACGAGTATCGCCTATAAATCGTATTGACCTATAGCATACTGGGAATCAATTATGTGAATAAATGGAAGCAATATACAAAAACGCCCCAAGAATGGGGCGCATGAAGAAGTTAAGAAGGATCCGACCAAAGGCCTCTAGGCGAGAAACCCAACAAATAGAGCATCGGCTTGGCAGGGGTATGCTATTACTGGGTATAAACAACGTCCTTGTCACTCAATAGGCACTGCGTAGGTGCGCAATCGACGACCCAAAAGCATTTAGTCGGAAAACAACTATAACGGGTGCAGCCAACCTTCAAAAGAGACAAATTGTCGCACCCATTATTCGCTGAAAAACTAATACGCCACCTTACTCACAGACCGCACCAGAAACTGTCGGCACCTCTGAAGTGTCGCCACCTTCGCCCTGAAAGCCAAACTCAACCGACTGGCCTGGCGCAATAGACGCATTCCAACCCATATCCGCAGCCGTGTATGGGTTACTCCCACCAACACTTGCATTCCAACTACCCGCCAATGAAGCCCCACCGGAATAATTCCAGCTCACCTGCCAACCATTAATCGGTGAAGAACCATTATTGGTTAAAGTGATTGCGCCCGTAAATCCACTGCCCCAGTTATTGGAAACGGAGTAAATGCAGGCTACGGCCCCACCACCAGTATCAGGTGTTGGCTCTACCGTTGGTGTGGCGGTGGGCTCTGCCGTTGGCGTTGCGGTGGGCTCTGCCGTTGGCGTGGCGGTAGGCTCTGCCGTTGGCGTTGCGGTGGGCTCTGCCGTTGGCGTTGCGGTGGGCTCTGCCGTTGGCGTTGCGGTGGGCTCTGCCGTTGGCGTTGCGGTGGGCTCTGCCGTTGGCACGGGAATAACCGTACCATCGCAATTACCGCCTACTGGGCTCTCACCCGAAATTGATAAATAGTCAATGTTAGCCAAACCTGCAGAAGATACCGCTCGCAATGCCACAAGATGATTACCTGCCGACAACTGCAAGGACAAGTCAGGAGAATCAACGTAGCTCGTCCAGCCGCCGCTAGCCGTCATATCGTAGCTTCCCATGATTTCAGAATTAACCAGTAAGTTGGCCAGACGCTCACCGGAAGAGCCATTCGCAAACCGCGTACGAATAAGGTAAGTGCCCGCCGTAGGTATGTTAATAGCGTACCCAATGGTCTGGTCTACCGCATTCGTAGTATTGGCGTAACCAGAGCCGGTGAAGCCAGCATGGTCAGCTTCAATCGCACCATCGACGTAGCAATAGCCGTCATCATATTCCTGCAGTAATAGAGTCGCCTGGCCAGGCAACGGCAGAGCCGCTTCGGCACCGCCAGTATTGTAAACAGTAGAATCTGCGGCGGTAATCTTTACCCAATAATGGTAGGTAGAGCCGGCTTCCGCAGTGACATCCGTATAGCTTCGATCGTATGCACCCAAACTGGCAATCCGAATACGACCCGCAGGGTCAGCGTCGGTATCTCGGTAGACCTCCTGAACGGCAATGTCATCAATGTTCGACACACTCCAGGAAAGCTGTACCGAAGAGCCGACAACAAGTGTGTTGAGCGCAGCACTACCCGGCACCTGTACGTTCCCACCCACAGGGTTGAGAGATGCCATAGCCGGCATATTCATATCATAACCGAGAAAGAAAGACGGATGAGGAGGCTGGTTATAAGCCGCATTTTGCCACGCAATTGCCGCGCGATATTGCAGGTCATGCATCAGCGTTCGAATACGATGACTAGATTCAACCGTCGAAGTGAACAGTAATAATGAAGTATTACTACTATCACGCCAAAGTATCTCTTCGCGCCAGTCTCCCAGAATATCGGCCGAGAGCGAAGGCGTCGCTTTGGTACCGTTATTCGATGCAGCGCCGTAATTGGACGCACTCAACAAGGTTTGCAGTGAAGACGAGGAGTAATTCCACTTACTTACTGTAGTGTTATCGAGTATTTCACGACCTAGATCGCCATCCCAATAGGCGGCAAAGTTTTTGGGTGAGGGGGCTGACGACGATATTTGCGCGCCTTGCGCAGTATATAAACCACCTCGCGACGACCAAGCCTCATAACCCGAGTAGCGCGGGTCGATATCCATGGCCACACCGCGACCAACATCGGCACCCTCTCCAGAGGCACCCCAAATAACCTGTCCTGTTGCGCCATCATGCATTTCACTGCCGTAGTCACCATAAGAGGAAGGTGTTTCATGCACCATATACACTTCAATACCGGGCCGATTAGGGTCCATGTCAGAGGCGTGTAAGGCGTCGCCGTGACCGATCCCCATGGAGTACATACCAGAGCCGTCATCATCAATAGCCGCTGCACCAAAGATCACCTCTTGCCTGCCATCGCTGTCTACATCGGCAATACTCAGGCTGTGTGCACCCTGACCACGATAAGCGCTGTAACCATTATCTGAATCAAATACCCAGCGTGAAGAAAGCTGGCCATTACGCCAGTCCCAGGCGGCTACAACCGCTCGAGTATAATAACCACGACTCATTATCAAGCTAGGCTTTTCACCGTCTAGCCATGCAAGACCAGCGAGAAAGCGATCCACTCGATTGCCGTAGTTATCTCCCCACGAAGACACAGCACCCCGAGCAGGAACATAATCAGTTGAGGCCAGCTCGCGGCCAGTACTACCTTCAAAAACAGTGAGGTACTCAGGCCCGCTCAGAATGTAACCGGCAGACGTTCGATAATCGGCCGAACTGTTTCCAATGACGCTACCCTGACCGTCGACACTGCCATCAGATGTACGGCAAGCAACCTCGGCTAAGCCATCACTATCAAGATCGTAAACAATAAACTGCGTGTAGTGGGCGCCCGCGCGAATATTGCGGCCAAGGTCGATACGCCACATATGGGTGCCGTCTAGCTCGTAGGCATCTAAAAACACATTGCCCGTATACCCTGAATGGGCATTATCTTTAGCATTTGAGGGGTCCCACTTCAACACAATTTCGTACTGACCGTCGCCATCGAGATCGGCAACACTGGCGTCGTTAGGCGAGTAGGTGTAAGCCACCCCATCCGGTGTAGTGCCACCCGACGGCCTCTGCAGAGGGATGCGCTTGTAAATATCAGACCAAACCTCAACAGCAGAAGAGGCTGACTGCTCCTGACCGTTAACCACCGCCGCTACAGCGTACAAACTGGAAGCACTGCCTGAAGAATCGAGATAATTAGTACGATCCGTTATCGGGGCAGCGTTAACGAGGGTGCCGTTCCTATAAAGATTAAACCCTACGCCATCATCTTCGTACCCCAGCCATCGCCATGACACAAACACACTATTACCCAGGGAAACGGCAACAACACCTCGATCGAGATTCTCTACATCGTAGGCAGCTTGGGCGCCTAGCACTGCGAACTGCAAAGACACAACAATAGCCACGAGTAATTTCGTGAAATCTCGCAACTGCCGTTTTACACTTATTGGTAAAGTCATACCAACCTCCGGATCTACTCAGATTATTTGAAAGGAACTATTGAATAAAATTATCGGAAAAGAAATCGACTACTTGACGAACGACACGCACACAACACTGCGGCACACCCCACCATATAAAACACACTCAACTGAGGGAGAAGGAAAAACAAGTAATAATATTATGCCGCGTAAAACGCAGCACAATATGAGACCAATTACATAGATCACTGGGTGACGGCCAGGAAATACCACTTTAGGCGTGTGGAAATCTTGCCAACTGAATAATTTTCAAATAATCGTTGAGCGTTTTTCGCTCTTTATTGTTATTAGTACAACTTCACTAAAGTTGAAAAGCTAATCACGAAACCTTAAAAAAGTTGCGGTGGATTAAACCACCGCCCCTATCTTCCATGGGTTGAACTCTGCATCGCCATAACCAAGCACTTCACTCGCGCTTTCCTTACCAGAGGCGATATCAACAACATATTCAAAAATTCGCTGCCCGGCCTCCGCCATACTCTCTTCGCCATCGATAATGGTTCCACAATTGATATCGATATCATCACGCATATGGTTGTAAATGGCGGTATTGGTAGACAACTTAATGCTAGGCACAGGCTTAAAACCAAATGCCGAACCGCGGCCTGTCGTGAAACAAACAACATTTGCTCCCGAAGCCACCTGCCCGGTAACCGATACCGGGTCGTAGCCCGGGCTGTCCATAAAGACTAAACCTTGAGTCTTCAGAGGCTCAGCATAATGCAGAACATCGGTCAAAATTGTTGTGCCGCCCTTGGCTTGCGCGCCCAATGATTTCTCTAAAATTGTGCTCAAACCACCCTTCTTGTTACCGGGCGATGGGTTGTTATTCAATTCAAATCCGCTGGCGCGAGTATACTCGTTCCACCAAACAATTCTCTCGAGAAGCTTTTCAGCAATATCTTCGGTCTCGGCTCGCTGGGTCAGCAGATGCTCTGCACCAAAAATTTCCGGCGTTTCAGAGTAGATCACCGAGCCGCCGTTGCGAACCAGTATATCCGCAGCAACACCCAACGCTGGATTGGCGGTAATACCGGAAAAGGCATCGGAACCGCCACACTGAACCGCCATTGTTAGCTCACTAACAGGACAAGGCTCTCGTTTCGCAGTATTTATAGTGGGAAGCATTGCTTTAAGCGCAGCAGCCCCCTTTTGAATAGCGGCTTTGGTACCACCAACTTCCTGAATCGTGTAGGCCAGGAAAGTATCATTTTGATGCAGACCACACTCTTCCAGCAAATTCTCGACCTGCATTGACTCGCAACCGAGGCCGACCATCATCAACCCCCCAAAATTGGGGTGACGAATATAGCCCTCAAAGGTGCGGCGCAAAGCATCGTACCCCTCTCCCTCGGTGCGCATTCCGCAACCGGTTTCGTGGGTAAGAGCAATCACGCCATCAATATTGGGGTAAGCATCTAACACACCGGGAGCGTTTAGCTCTGCGGCAATAAAACGTGCAACGGTGGCGGAGCAGTTAACGGTTGTAAGCACGCCAACATAGTTCCTCGTTCCAACCTTGCCGTTTGAACGACGGTAACCTTCGAACGTGGCTCGATCGCCCTCTGGGACATAACCTGTAGCAACAGCTTTACTGCAAAAGGCATAGTCTTTGTCGACATCACCAACTTGACAGTTGTGTACATGAATATGTTCGCCCGATTTGACATCACCTTCGGCAAAGCCAATCACCTGACCGTATTTAATAATGGGCGAGCCGTCGCTAATAGATTCAACCGCAACTTTGTGCATTTCGTCGATAGCATCGAGGATCTCGAGCATATCGCCTTCGAAAGGCACAAGTTCGTTCTTAACCAAACCTTTTATAGCAACCGCTACATTATCTTTTTCGTCTAACCTAATAATTTTTGTCACTGAAGCCCTCTGCAACTCGTCTAGCTGCTCTTTCAGCAAAGCCTTGTTCAAACCTTACTCACCTTGATAAAGCTTTATTAGCATTTATGAAGGCGAAATCTAGCAGCTTATTGGCCTGACCGCAATACAATTTTGGTAAGACTAAAGCGCTCAGATCTACCTTGTGGCTATATGGCCTTCTTGCTAAACTCCAGCGGTGGCGGCTGCGAAAGACCATAAACACAAAAAACCAACCTGTCTGACCGGCGGCGAAGAAAGCTTGCAAAAGCCCCCAAAAAAAGAGGGTGTTACCCGTCAGCCCGCACCCAGCAACAGCCAACAAGACAGGCAGCAGCAGCGATCTACTTTAAATACACATAACAGGCAATAAGAATGAGCACTAAAGACTCAACCCCAATCACCAAGGGACGGCTCTACCAGAGAGTTGCTGAACTTCTGGCCGAAACGATCACCACCGGCGAATACCCGCCAGGCACCCGCCTCCCTGCAGAGCGCAAGCTGGCTGAGCGCTTCGATGTTAGCCGGCCCACCATTCGTGAAGCAATTATAGCCCTTGAAATTGCCGGGTACGTAGAAGTTAGGGGCGGTTCCGGCGTGTATGTATGTAGTGAAACCACCAGCTCACTCAATAGTACCGACCTCGATATTGGCCCCTTCGATATCCTTGAAGCCCGCATTCTAGTTGAGGGTGAAGCCGCAGAGCTTGCAGCCAGACTCATCTCAGCAGAGGAGCTTACCGAGCTAAGACAGGCCTTAGACGACATGGTCACAGAGAACGAAGGTGAACCCATCTGCGAAAAAGCGGACGAACGTTTTCATATGATCATCGCCAGAGCAACCAAGAACGAAGCCATGGTATCTGTGTGCGAGCATTTGTGGAAACTACGCAACAACTCCCCTATATCCGCACGCATTCTAGAAAAGGTAAGACAAGCAGGCTCCAAGCCGCGTATTGATGAACACAGAATGGTATTGGAAGCACTGGAAAAGCGTGACCCCATCGAAGCTCGCGCAGCCATGCGAGAGCACTTAACTCGAGTAATTCAACAGCTACTAGACGCAACCGAAGCCACCGCTGTTGAAGAAGCACGCAGAAGTGTAGAGCGCAATCGCTCACGCTTCTCACTTATAAACTAGCCCCTTTCGCAAGCAACAACCCCCATCTGCCAGCTGTTTCTATCGCTGGCAGAATTTCATCCGGATCAATTATTCCTTAACCTGCTATCCATACCCGCGGATTCATATCGATTTGGTCTTACCAAATTTCTCAAAATAAACTAATCTTATACTCTTATTTTGGCACCACGATAATAACGGGAAATCGATATGCGCAAACTATCACGTCGCCACCTCCTCCAAGGGGTTGCAACATTCGCTGTTACAGGTTGCAGCCAAGGAAAAAGTGAAAAAAATGCCGTTACAGCCTCAACAACAAAAAAATCGACCGATGAAGCTTGGGCTGCTGCGAATGAGATCGCCGCAAATATAAATATCCCCACTTTCCCAACTAGAACCTTCGATATTCGTGACTTCGGCGCAACAGCCAACAATGATTCTGATAGCAGCCAAGCTATTAATGATGCAATTGCCGCTTGCGCCAAAACAGGCGGCGGAAAAGTGCTCGTCAGTGGCGGAAGCTACCTGAGCGGCCCCATCCACCTGCTTTCCAATATCAACTTACATATCGACGAAGGCGCGACAATTAAGTTTAAGACCAATCCAGACGCCTACTTACCCGCTGTTTTCACTCGCTGGGAAGGCATGGAGATGATGGGTTACTCTCCATTGATATATGCTTTTGAGAAAACCAATGTTGCTCTTACAGGTAAGGGCACTCTGGACGGTCAAGCAGCGCCCACTATTTGGTGGGCATGGAAAGGCAACAAAACGTGGGGGCTCGAAGGGCACCCCTCACAAAAAGAAAGCCGAGACCAACTGTTCGCGCAAGCCGAAGCAGGAGAACCCGTAGAAGAGCGCAACTATGCCGACGGACACTACCTGCGCCCATCGTTCGTCCAGCCGTATCGCTGCAAGAATGTGCTGATCGAAGATATAACCATTATAAATGCACCTTTCTGGCTGCTGCACCCAACCCTTTGCGAGGACGTAACCGTGCGCGGCGTGCACCTCCAAAGCCTCGGCCCCAATTCCGACGGCTGCGACCCTGAAAGCTGTAAAAACGTTCTGATCGAGAACTGTTATTTCGATACCGGGGACGACTGCATAGCCATCAAATCCGGACGCAACAATGACGGCCGACGACTTGCCGCGCCCTGCGAAAACATCATAATCCGTAACTGTAAAATGAGTGCCGGGCACGGTGGCGTTGTCATTGGTAGCGAGATCTCCGGTGGCGTACGTAACGTCTTTGCTGAGAACAACGAAATGAGCAGCCCAGACCTCGACCGAGGCTTCCGCATTAAAACCAACTCCGTTCGAGGAGGGGTGCTAGAGAACCTTTATATGCGCAACTGCACCATTGGTGAAGTGCGAGACGCCATTGTTATCAACTTCAACTACGAAGAGGGTGACGCCGGTCAGTTCGACCCAACAGTGCGCAATGTTCACATCGAAAACTTAAAATGCGGTCATGCCAAAAGGGTGTTCCAGGTTCGCGGTTTTAAACGCGCTCCCATCTCAGACCTCTATATAACCAATGTCGTTTTCGAACGTGCCGATGATCCAGGTATAATCGAAAATGTAGACGGCCTTCACCTGAGTGACGTGAAAATTAATGGGGCGCCTTTCACGCTATAGCGCTCTAATCCGACGATGTAGGGGTGCACCATAGTGCAGCCCTACATACCACATATAAAACTGCCCCTAACGCCAAACATAGCCCTCCCTCCCACAAGCCCACATCGCGCCGCGCCCACTTGCCATACAGGATACAAAGATCCTGTATGGCAACCCCATTCCACTAAAAAGTTTGGTATTCCAATCCGCAGTTGATTGGTCTGCCAAATTGTGCCAATATTGGTTTACCGATGAAGGGCATTGGTAATACATCAAACAATTAAACCGATTCCCAGCAAAAAATAAGGTTTAGAAGGAAAACAATAAGGCAGATCGTATCAGAACTGAAACACTTAGTTCAGCAGCCTCACTAAGTATTTCAGTTAGCGCAACTTAACTCAAAGAGAATGACAATATGCTCGACGAGCTAGCTGTAAAAAAATACCATCTCGCTTTGAAAACCGGGGCACAAACCAAACATTCATCTGACTGTTTAGTTTACGTTGACACCATTAGCCTCAGCTCCATCTATTACCTCACTGACTCCCCGCTGGCACGGGGTGCTCAATACAAGTTCTAGCCTTAGCTTACCTTAGCTAATTGACAGCGCCGGTAACCCCGGCGCTTTTTTTTTAATTCAAATAACAGTTCACGCGTCAACTTTCGCGTAGCAATAAGTATAAAAGATGACATGTCTGCTGGTTAATCCCCTGCAGAGTCATCTATATTTACAGTTTCCCACAACGCTTTAAGGCATAATGTGCCTTTTAGACTCATCTACTTGTTCCACTTCTTGTTACCAGGCAGGCGTATGAATAAGACCAAACAATTCGTTCAAATTTTTCCTCATTCGTATTTCATTAGTCGGGGGGTTCTCACCGGCTTAACTTTGTTAGCCGCTGGCTGCGGTAACGATACCCGTGACTCGACAACCGAAGCTGCTGCACCCGCGCAGCAAAGCACTGCGGTCAGCGCTATTGCCAGCGCAGAGCTTTCGAACTACTCAGCTTTTGCGCGCCCACAGGAATCGGTTTACTTCAGCTACGCCGACTTAGGCGTTGAAGCGAATGCAGCCGACAAGCTCGCCGTTACCCTTGGCTCTTCGGTAGTCCCCTTCCAGGCAATAGACACAGATTCAGACGGTCAAAACAACGGTATCGTTGTAGCCATCGACTTGAAAGCAGAAGGTAAGACATCAATTGAATTTGTCGAAGATGCCGCCTTAAGTAAAATGGTATTCACCAAACAGACGCAAGCCGAAATTTCTCACAAAGAAGGCGGCGAATGGAAACCACACACCAAAACTGAGGGTTTTCAGGAGTACGTGGGCGGTAGCTTTAAAAACGTCTCCAAGCTTACCCCCCCAGATCATTACACCGATCACTCGAATTGGATTCGCTACGAAGGCCCAGGCATTGAATCCGACAAAGTTGGCTATCGTATCTACCTCGACTGGCGCAATGGCTATGATATTTTCGGCAAAAGCGTTGCCAAGCCCGTATTGCAAGAAGTCGGTCAGGATGGCTATGAGTCATACCACCACAAGCAAGCTTGGGGCATGGATATTCTAAAGGTCGGCAGCTCTCTGGGAGCCGGTGGCTTTGGCTTCTGGGACGGCAAAAAAATTCACAACATCGGCAAGAGTAAAAGCCGTACCGCAACTATCACTAATAACGGCTCCATCTATTCCTCGGTAAAAATCAATTACCTGCAAACGGAAGTGGGCGGCAAAATGCTGGATATCACCAGCAATTTATCCATGGTGGCAGGCAGTCGCTTGGTACACAATCAAATCAAGCTTTCCGATTCACTGCCAAACCTCGCCATAGGTATAGTCAAACACAAAAATACCGAGTTTCTTCAGGGGCCAACCAACATCCCTGGCGATACCTTCACCTATATTGGCAGCTGGGGTAAACAGAGCCTTAACGACGACCACTTGGGCATGGCGGTTATATATCGCCCGCGTAACATGAATGAAATAGTTAACGACCCAAAATCATACGCTGTGACTCTTCGCCCACGAGGCGAAGAAATGGAGTATTACTTTGTGGCCGCCTGGGAAGGTGAACACGGAACGGGCATAACCAGCAAAGAAGCGTTTGTAGCCTACCTAGAGCAAGAAATCGAAAAACTAACCATTCCAGCTCGCGTACGCTTAAAAACAGCACTATCCCAACAAGCCGCTCAAAAGCCGTTAACCGCTGCACAGGCAATCGCCTGGAGTTCCAAACTAGCCGATGCAGAGCTAGCCCGTAAAACCTTGAAATACCACGCCGGCGGCTGGGATACTCACCGCAAGCGCACTCCCAGATTTGAATACGACATCGTCGGGTTAAATCCCGTTGCCTATTCTGAGCTGGCGAAAGAGACCGGTAACCCCGCGTATGCATCGGTGCTGTATAAGGTTACTGGCAGCTTCATCAACGAAAAAGGCGAAATCGCCGCCTACAAGCAGAGCAACTACAATATCGACTCTGTAGCCCCCGGCCGTGCAGTTTTGGAACTTTTCAAACAAACAAATGAAGGCAGGCTGAAAATAGCCGCCGATACCCTTCGTGAGCAGCTGCACCATCACCCCAAAACATCTGAGGGTGCCTATTGGCATAAAAAACGCTACCCACATCAACTATGGCTCGACGGTGTTTACATGGGCATGCCTTTCTTGGCTCAGCACTCCTCAATGTTTGATGACGGCTCCGCCCTCGAAGAAGTGGTGAATGAATTTAATCTAACGCGTAAATACCTGCGCGACCCAAAAACTGGCTTGTATTACCACGGCTGGGATGAAGCCAAGCAACAAGACTGGGCAAACCCTGAAACCGGGCTGTCTGCAGAATTTTGGGGGCGCGGCATGGGCTGGCTAGCCATGGCCGTTGTCGATACGTTGGACTACATCCCCGCCGACAACCACGAACTGAGTGCACCACTTGTAGCATTGGTCGTTGAAATTGCCGACACACTGGTGAAATATCAGGATCAGGAAACGAAAACCTGGTGGCAGATAATGGACAAACCCAGTGCACCGGGAAATTACCGCGAATCATCGGCGTCTGCCATGTACACCTACTTCTTCGCCAAAGCTGTACGTAATGGCTATCTCGATGAAAGCTACACGCAGGTCGCACTCGACAGCTATCAAGGCCTCATCAATGAGTTCGCACGTGTACACCCTGATGGCACTATGAGCATGACCAACCAGTGTTATGTAGCAGGGCTAGGCTTCGGCCGCAGTGGTAGCTACGACTACTACATGAGCGAAATAGTGTCTAATAACGACCCGAAAGGCAATGCCCCTTTCATTCTTTCAGGAGTTGAAATCTCCCGCTTACTGAGTAAACCTTAACCCTAACCTCCCTCGCAGCCCCCCCCTAAAGGGGGCTGCGCTCCAGAATTCAGCAGGAATTAATTATGGCCAAAATCATTGAAGAACGCTTTGCTGTTCACCTTGACGATTACAAGCATTACGACACAGATACACTGCGTAAACACTTTTTGATTGAAAAAATATTCACCCCAGACGAAGTCAATTTTGTTTACACCCACTATGAGCGCGTAATGGTGGGCGGCGCTATGCCCATCAACAAAACCTTAACGCTGGACTCAGTTGATCAACAAAAGGCCGAGCACTTTCTCGACCGCCGAGAATTAGGCGCAATCAATATTGGCGGAAAGGCCATTGTAACGATCGATGGAGAAATTTTTGATGTCGATACCCGCGAAGCCATTTACATTGGTCGCGGAGCCAAAGACGTTACCTTTGCCAGTGCCGACTCCGCGAACCCAGCCAAACTCTATATGAATTCAGCACCGGCACACGCCTCCAACCCACACAAAAAAGTGGGCATGGAAGATGCCAATGTTCTGGAACTGGGCTCGCCAGAAACCTGCAACGAAAGACGTATTAATCAATTACTTATCGGCGGTATTGTTGAAACCTGCCAACTACAAATGGGGATGACTGAGTTCAAACAGGGTAGCGTCTGGAATACCATGCCCATGCACACCCACAGTCGCCGAATGGAAGCTTACTTTTATTTTAATATTCCCGAGAATGGTGCCGTCTGCCACTTTATGGGACCCGCCGATGAAACCCGCCATATTTGGATGAATAACGAGCAGGCAGTCGTTTCACCGCCTTGGTCGATGCACTCCGGTGTTGGTACGGCAAGCTACACCTTTATTTGGGGAATGGCCGGTGAAAATCTCGACTACAACGATATGGATTTCCACCAACCGTCCACCCTGAAGTAGCGCTTAAACGCTACATTTTGAAGACAAAAAAAGCCGCGAATTTTAGTTAATTCGCGGCTCATTTTTCCCAATAAAATTGTTGATTTCCCCCACCGCTGGAATCTTTTACACCTGCAAATTTGGCGAACACCACCGGCAATTTATACTTGGATCAATAATAGCAAACCAGCAGAGAAAAAATTTCACTACTCTGTATTCTATTGAGGCAAAACAAATTATGAATCACCCGCTTTTCGACCTAACTGGGAAAGTTGCACTGGTAACGGGCGCAACCCATGGCCTGGGAATGGCCATGGCAAAAGGCCTAGCCAGTGCCGGCGCCACTCTCGTTATTAACGGCGTTTCCTCGCAGGAAAAAATCGACAAGGCTCTGAAAGAATATAAAGCTGCGGGCTTTAACGCCCACGGTTACAAGTTCGATGTGACCGACGAAGCTCAAGCCGAAGCAGCCGTTAAAAGAATAGAAGATGAAGTCGGTCCTATTGATATTCTCGTGAACAATGCCGGCATTATTCGCCGTGTGCCACTATTGGAAATGCCTCTTGAAGAATGGGAGCTGGTGATTAAAACCGACCTCACAGGGGTGTTCACAATGAGCCGTCCAGTCGTTAGAAGAATGATTGCCCGTGGTGGCGGTAAAGTTATTAATATCTGCTCAATGATGAGCGAACTTGGCCGTAATTCCGTGGGCGCCTATGCAGCCGCTAAAGGTGGTTTAAAAATGCTAACGCGTAATATGGCAACCGAGTGGGCAAAAGATAATGTTCAAGTCAATGGCATTGGCCCCGGATATTTCGCGACTAGCCAAACAGCCCCCATTCGCGTAGAAGGCAACCCCTTTAACGATTTTATTATTAACCGCACACCGGCTGGCAAGTGGGGCGACCCAGACGACCTCGCCGGAGCGACTATATTCCTTTCATCACCAGCCAGTAATTTTATAACCGGACAAATTGTATATGTGGATGGTGGCATTCTGGCCACTATCGGCAAACCTACAAACGAAGCCTAACCGGCCATAGAGCGGGAGCGTTGTGCTCCCGCCTTCACAGTTTATTTCAGCCCCTTAGCCAGCCACACAAATATTGCGCCCACCCTTTTTCGCTCGATACAGCGCTTCATCGGCGCGCTTAAATGCAGTGTCAAACGCCTCGACAGAACCCCAGTAGGTATAACCAAAACTACTGGTGATTTGGATTTTTTTATTACCCAAAAAGTTTTCTTTCGCAATAAATAAACGTAGTTTCTCAACGAAATTAAAGGCAAGCGATTCCGATACCAAGGGTGCCAACACTACGAACTCTTCACCTCCCCAGCGTGCAAATACATCATTTTCACGAATACAGGACTTTACCCTACGCGCAAACTGCTGAAGAACCTCGTCCCCAGCATCGTGGCCAAAAGTATCATTCACCGATTTAAAGTGGTCAATATCCAACACAACCAACAACACATCATTCAAGTCAGAAGTATTTTTTAAACGCTGTATTTCACTTTCCAACCCGTGCCGATTCAGGGCTGAGGTCAAGTGGTCACTGAGTGATTGCCGCTCAACGCGTTGATATTCCGAAACGAGTAATTCGCGCTCGCGAATGACCACCACCACTCGGCTCACAATAATAGCCGAGATACAGGCAAGCAGTATTAATAGAATCCCAAGGTACCAGCTATCTCGATAGATCAGTGGTCCACTCATGTATAACCGCTGTATATCCATTTCCAGCGTATGACCGGGTGAAGCATAGGGAGAAAAGTCAAAGCCCAAGGCCATAACATTATCGAACTCGGGCGTACGGTATTTTCGTGGGATATTACGTTGGCTTAGCCACCATTCGGCGATGGCAAACTCATTCATACCAATTTCAACAAGATCAACGGGTAGAAACTCTTCAAGAGACAAGGGCAACGACAAATAGGTAGAGCTGTTAGCGTCCTCCAGTGTGGCGTAAGCCCCATTAAAATTACGCAGGTAGATACGAACCGTTTCGGTTTCACCGCTGATATTGGCTGCGATATTCAGAGAATTATAAGCCGATAAATCCAGCCCACGACCATTCGCGTCACTGAAGAACATATTCAAGCCGCAAGCTTGATTCGCAATAGTCTTAAATTGACAGCGAAAATGGAAGGAGGCTTTATCCACCCAGCGGCCAACGGCATTTTGCTCGGCAGAGTAGCTTGGCATTAGCTCAATGTACATGTTACGCACAACAAGTAAATCGAGCGTTTTTCTCGGAAACACCTCGTAAGCAACTATGCCCACCGTCGAGAGCAGCAGTACCGCCAGCAATTGAAATATCAGTGATTTCGAGCCCATGACAACCCTGATTCGTAGGTATCTGCTTCAGTCTAGCAGCTACACCCGCACTCGTACGGGTACGAGAATAGGCAATCGTAGGGCTCAGGACGATCGCTTTCACATCTTAACGCCCTAGCGGTTTCCGCTGTGGGCCCCTGAGTTACCGCTACTGCCACCACTGCGTGAGCGGGTATTATTACTTGACGAAGAACGCGTGCCTCCTGCCTTAGCGCCGCCACCTCGATTACCGGAATTACTACGAGACGGCTTATTCCCTTCTGAGGCACCCTGGCGACCTCCTCCAGTGTTTCGCCCCCTAGCCATGTCACCGGAACGCTGGCCATCATTGTGCCCAGTTTTTGCGTGTTTTGGTTTTTTCGGTCTTATTGGCCGGGTATCCAAACGAGACTCTGGCAATTCATGTACGGGGTCGAAGCCATCTACATATTCACGGGGAATTAATTTTTTAATCAAGCGTTCAATGCCGGCTAAACAATCAAATTCATCTGCGCTCACGAGCGATACCGCTTGGCCACTAGCCCCAGCCCGCCCTGTTCGACCAATTCGGTGTACATAATCCTCTGACACATTGGGTAAATCGAAATTTACCACCTGCGGTAACTGGTCTATATCCAGGCCCCGAGCAGCAATATCGGTTGCGATCAATGCGCGAACTTTGCCTTGCTTAAAGTCCGCAAGTGCCTTGGTGCGTGCATTTTGGCTTTTATTACCGTGAATAGCGGCCGCTTGTATACCCGCGTCTTCAAGATAGCGCGTAAGCTTATTGGCGCCGTGTTTAGTACGAGTGAATACCAACACTTGTCGCCAATTATGGTGGCCAATAAGGTAGCTTAGCAGTGCCGGCTTACGCTTCTTATCTACCGGGTGTAGCAACTGCGCTACCGTAGTTGCGGTGGCGTTACGAGGCGTTACCGAAAACTCCACTGGGTTATGAATAATGCCTTTGGCCAATGTACGAATTTCATCAGAAAACGTAGCCGAAAACAGTAAGTTTTGCCGCTTGGCGGGCAAAACAGCCAATATTTTTTTAATGTCGTGAATAAAACCCATATCCAACATGCGGTCGGCTTCATCCAACACCAGCACTTCCAAGTGATTAAACTTCACCGCATTTTGCTGATACAAATCTAACAGTCGCCCAGGTGTAGCCACCAATATATCAACGCCACGGCGCAGGCGTATCATTTGTGGGTTTATTTTTACCCCACCAAACACCACTTCGCCGCGAATATGTGGAAGGTGCTTACTGTAGGTTTGCACGCTTTCATTTACTTGAGCCGCCAACTCACGGGTAGGCGTTAGAATAAGTGCGCGAACATGATTTCCACGAGTCGATTCACCCTTGCTCAGGAGCTGCAATATCGGCAAAGTAAAGCCCGCGGTTTTACCGGTGCCGGTTTGCGCAGCGGCCATGACATCACGGCCTTCTAACACAGCAGGAATGGCTTGGGCCTGAACAGGCGTTGGTGTTTCATAGCCCTGTTCGGCTACAGCTTTGGCAATGGGCTCGGACAAGCCCAGTTCAGAAAAATGCATAGATAGATAAACCTGATAGGAAAACGGCTTCTAGTTTGAGGCCGTACAAAGGGCGCGAAGTGTACAGGAATTGATCAAGCAATGCTTGCTTTGTTTTATAGGAAAACAAAGCAAGCACAGGCATTCATTTCGCCCGGAGCATCAACGGTACTCAAGGCTAAGCTGTCCGCCGGTAAAACTTAGCGCTAACGCTTCATGGTTGATAACTAAAGCTTGCCTGCTGACGAATATCTTGGACAGAGGCACCCACAAACACATTGAAAACCCCTGGCTCAACTAGCCAGCCTTTTGTTTTAATATCCCAGAAAGCCAAATCACGCTTACTTAGGTTGAGGATAACCGGCTTTTCTTCACCGGGATCAAGCCAGATTTTTTTAAAACCTTTCAATTCTTTTGCCGGGCGTTCAACACTGGCTTCAGCATCACCAAGGTATAACTGCACCACTTCCGCACCGCGGTAATCGCCCGTATTTTTAACCATGACGGTTACCGAAACAACATCTTTTTCAGGCGAAACATTTTGCCGTACATGCAACCCGCTGATCTCAAAGCTTGTATAGGAAAGGCCATGACCAAAAGGGAATATGGGCTGAATGTATTGTTTTTCAAACCAGCGATAGCCAATAAAAACGCCTTCTTTATACCGCGATTCAACCTCATTGTAATCGTTTAAAGCGATGGGCGCCGTATGCTCATATTTTACGGGCAGTGTAATGGGCATTTTTCCACTCGGGTTTAATTCACCCAGCAGCATGCGCGCATAGGCATTACCGGCTTCCATGCCACCGTACCAGCCCCAAACAATCGCTGGCGCTGCCTCGGCCCAAGGCATTTCAACGGCGGAACCAGCAACAATAAAGACAATAGTCTTAGCATTAACCCCCAACAGGTTGGCAATAACCTCATCCTGGTTACCGGGAAGCGTCATATCAGAACGATCCTGCCCCTCACGATCATAATCGTGATTTAAACCAGCAAAATAAATCACCGCGTCGGCGGTTTTTGCAGCGGCAAGATATTCTTCTTTGCTCGCTACTTTCAGACCCGGAGCTTCCCAACCCAAAGTGAATTGCTGCGATCCGTCGTACCGCAGCAGGAACTTGTAAGCCTTACCCGCTTCCAGTTGCAGCGGTATGGCTCTCTGCACATCGGATTCCGACTCAAAACGAATAACCGATTGACCATCCACCAGAAAGTCCACTTTACCTGCCGCTTTTAACTGCAGTAAATGCTCACCGGTTTCGAGTGGGACAATGGTAGCCGCAAAATTAATATGTTGTTTTTCTTCACCTTCGACACGGTAATGAGAAGAGGGCCACTGGTTGTGGCTTTTGTATTGGCTATGCTCAAGGTCATGAAAAAAATGGATCTGCCACGCGGGTGTGCCAGACCCACCGTGACGAGTGGAAATATAATCGCTGGCAATGGCCTTTAATTCTGTATCACCTGTAGCCCGCATATAATCAATTTCTACATCTTCACCCAATGCGTTACGTAAACCTTGCAGGGGCGTGACTTCGTAGCTCGACTTAACCTGAGACGATCCGCCACCGCGACCATGAGCCAAGTTTGCATTGGGGCCCAGCACTAAAACTCGCTTTAACCGCGGTTTTTCCAGAGGTAAAACTTGGTTTTTGTTCTGTAGTAGTACAATCCCTTGCTCGATAATCTTGCGGGCAATTTGATGGTGTTTTTCCGTATTGCGCTCACCGGTTTTTCGCGCAGGATCCATCATGCCTATTCGCAGTTGCAAACCCAGAATACGGCGCACTTTTTCATCGACAACAGACTCAGCAATATTGCCCTGCTTTACTTCCTCTAGAAGTGCATCCGCAAAATAGTATTCGCCGTATGTCGGCACACGGGTACCCATTTCCACATCAAGCCCATTCATGGCGGCATCAAAGGTATTGATATCCACATGCCAATCGGTGAGCAGTACGCCATCAAAGCCCCACTCGCCCTTAAGAATATCGTTGACCAACATTTTGTTTTGGTTAGCATTAATACCGTCAACCCGGTTGTAACCGCCCATTATCGAAAGCGCACCTCCCTCTTTCACGGCGGCTTCAAACGCCGGTAAATACACCTCCCTCAACGTTCTCTCATCCGGCTTGGCATCAACTGTCCAACGTTCTAGCTCCTGAGTATTTAAGGCGTAATGTTTTACACAGGCAGCAACATCGTTATCCTGTATGGCTTGGACAATGGGCGACACTAGGGCTGCAGCCAGAAAGGGGTCTTCACCTAGGTACTCAAAATTTCGCCCGTAGGTAGGTAAACGCGCTAAATTAACACCGGGGCCAAGGATAATATCTTTTTCTCGATGACGCGCTTCTGCACCCAATACGCCGCCATGCAGACGTGCAACTTCTGGATCCCAGCTGGCCGCTGTCGCCGTCAGTGGTGGCAGATAAGTCGCAAAATCAGTTGTCCAGTTGGCGGACTCCCAGCTATCGCGCGATATTTCCTCGCGCACACCGTGAGGGCCATCGCTCATACGCATTTCAGCGATACCCAGGCGCTCTACACCGGCAACCGAGAATTTACTGTTGGCATGCAATAATGAAATTTTTTCTTCGAGCGTTAGCTCACTCAATAGCCTAGCGACTTCGGCTCTAATCAACTGCTCGCTACTACGAGAACCGTGTGGTTTTGCCGAATCAACGCGACGATTACGGTCGGAACAGGAAACCACTAGCAGCATACTAATCATTAAACTAAACACTTTATTCATATTCAATACCTTAGGGAACCGCTGATCAAGTCTAAGCGCCTCGGGTTGTTATGTATTTTCACCCTCAACACGCAGGGCAGGCTGGCTACCTAGATGGATGGATGTAAGTAACGCGAGCACGTTTGAACTTTTACCCCCCGAAGCAGCGAACCAACAGAAAACACGTGTAAGCAACACAAGTCTAAAAGCCGCTTCGTACACGCCCTGCAGCTCATAACCACATCATTAAATGTCTGCTGAAGCATACGCAACGAAGTTCACCTCGTAGCAGCGGAGCCCAGTTTACGCAGAGGTCACTAAGCTTGGCTTAGAAGCCCTCTAAGTGGCCGTGGTGTTCCGCTTCGCCCCTAAAGCACGTTATGATTATCGCTGAGATAATACCAATTCGCAGGTAAGCATAAAGGGAGACGTTATGCACATTCTTATTGCCGCCATCACCGCCATTGGGGGTTTAATCTGGGCCCTCTATCGGCTGCAAAACTCAGGCTTTGACCTTAACGCTTTTAACCCGTTCTATTGGGCTAGGCGCCGCGAATGGGAAAAGAAACTTGGTACTAAACCCATACATCGCTTAGAAAACTCAATGGAGGCAGCCGCTCTGCTAGTCGTAGCCATGGCACGCCTCGAAGGTGAGGTTACTCGAGAGCACAAACAGGAGGTGATTCAACAGTTCACTGAAGAGTTTGGCATCAGCGAAAGCGCCGCCACCGAAATGTTCGCAGTAGCGTCGCATATGCTCAGCGACGTGTTTAACATTATAGAAGAAGTTAAAAATGTGCTGGCCCCCAGCGTTGAACAATACGAAACGCGACACAAAGAAACGCTTTTATCTATGCTAGAAAAAGCATCCACGAGCGAAGGCAAGCCAAACAACGAGCAGCAGGCCCTTCTAAATGCCGTTAAATGTGAATTGAATAAAGTGCCTGAAGAAGCGAAAAATTGGTAGGCTCCGTCCGCCTCCAGAGGAATAGATTGCGTAGACTCCCACATTCGCAGATATGACCGAGATTTGAGCCTTATTTAAGTACACCTCTATTACTTGATTTTAACCTCTGCGTAACCTAGCAGGTGTAAGGCGGACTGCGCAACGGAAGGCTGGTTGCCTTTCCAAGCAGGCCAACTCTGCAATAAAGTTTGCCAGACCACGCCCTTCGGGGCCAAAAGTAATCAATACAGTACCCTTAAGCTCACTTAATGGTAAGTGTGACATTAAAGCTGTTGTTGAGCTAAAGCTGCGCTTCCACCCATTTATCAACCCGCCGCTCAAGAAGACTCAAGGGCAATGCACCCCCTCCCAAAACCGTGTCATGAAACCCTTTAATCTCAAATTTATCACCCAGCCTTAATTTAGCCTGTTTACGCAAACGCAAAATTTCGATCATGCCAATTTTGTAGGCCGTCGCTTGCCCCGGCAGAACAAAATAGCGGTTTACCTCGGCTCTGATTTTTGCAAGCGGCTGAGGAGAGTTCGCCGCAAAATAATCTATTGCCTGCTGTTCACTCCAGCCTTTTGCATGAATACCCGTATCTAATACCAAGCGAATCGATCGCCACATCTCAGTCGTTAAACGGCCAAAATCCGAATATACATCCTGATAAGTATTAGGCATTTCTTTGGCGAGGTACTCCGTATAGAGTGCCCAGCCTTCCACATAGGCTGTGGTTTTTTCGTAATCTGCCTGTCGGCGAAATTTGGGTATTCCCTCCAACTCCTGAGCAATGGCGATCTGCATATGATGACCGGGCAGCGCTTCGTGATAGGCCACTACTTCCAGCATATTTTTCGCCATCGCACTCATATCGGAAAGGTGGGTATAAAAAGCGCCAGAACGTTTGCCATCCGGCGAGCTTGGATAATAATGCTGAGGGGCGCCGTCCTGCTCACGAAAGGCTTCTACACGTTTTACCACAACATCGGCTTTCGGCAATAACCCGAAATAATTAGGCAACTCGCGCTTAATGTTATTCACGACCGCCGTTGCTTTATCCAGGTACGCCTGACGCCCTTCATCGGTATTGGGGTAATAAAAGCGTTCGTCGTCTTTACTATCGCGCAGCAGTACAAAAAACTCACTTAAGCTACCTTTAAACCCCGCGGTTTCTTTAAGTGCAACCATTTCGCTGCGCAGTCTTTCAACCTCACTCAAACCCAGTTCATGAATGGCTTCAGCCGTTAACTCTGTAGACGTAATCTTTTTAAGTTGATGCGCGTAAAAAGCTTCTCCGTCTACAAGCGCACGCACCCCTTGGGGTGATTCGCTGGCATTCTTCTTATCCCCCAGCAGAAACACAATAATGGATTGCGCAGCTGGTTGGAATTCATTTAGTAATGCTACTTTTGCGTCCGCCAATAACAAGTCTGCCGCACCTCGAGACAACTGTTTACTGTCTACCAGTGCGGCGACTTTTGTTTCGGCGTCGGCCCAAAGGGGCGCAGGATTACCCGTTGTATCAAATGGCGTACCGGTTAGTAATTTCTGTGTTTGCTCTATCACTATGTCATAGGTGAATCGAGGGGGCCGTATGTTTTTCTCAGCGGCAACTTCGGTTCGGGTTAAAAATTGCCTATACGCCTTGGCGATAGCGGAAATGCGCGCAATATAGGCTTGCATATCCGCTTCGCTTTCAACTTTGTGATAGTTCATTAAAAAGGTAGGCAAAAACGCGTGGACACCGGCCATTTGTTCAAACAAATAGTCGTGCTCCCAAAAGCGTGCCCCTTCTTTTTCTATTCCGTAATTGTATACCCATGTATCGTAGGATGTTTTGGCTTCGTCGTTGAGTTTGGCATACTCGAAATCGCTCTGCAGAATACGGACAGTCGCCGCCAGCCATTTCAGCTGTTGATGCTTAGCTGACAAGGAGAAATCATCAATTTCATCGTAACGGTGTTTACTTCCCTGCGCTGTCAGCTCGACTGGACTAAAATGCAGTTTTTCGTCATAGCGCTTCTCTAGCCATTTGTTCAATTTATCGCTTTCAGTAACCAATACCGGCTCTTGAACAGTTGGTTCAGGGCTTTTTCCTGAACACGCGAAAAGCCCAAGTATCAGCAACAGAAAATAGTACTTTTTCATCCCCCCCCCTTCTGATTAAGTTATAACGACAGTTTTCTCGAAAGAACCGCAGCCCAACCACCGCCACTGGCCATATTGAGTTCTATTTTTTGACCCGCTTTAACACTGACGTTATTAAGTCTGTAATCTTCAGCAAATTGAACCGTATTAACGCCATCGACAAAGCTTTGCATCCGGTAATCGCCACTGATCAGGAATGATAAATCCACCGTCAACTTTCGTCCATGCTCATTGGTCATTGCCCCCAAATACCAGGTATCGCCGCTTCTACGCGCAACCACAATAAATTCACCCACCTCCCCGGCAAGCACTTGGGTCTCATCCCAAACACTGGGAAACTGCGCGATAAACTCAGCCACTTCGGGTTCACGCAAATAGCTGGAGGGCGAATCGCACAGCATTTGCAACGCGCTTTCATACACCGCATACATCGCTACTTGATGCGCACGCGTGCCTAAACTCATCGGCCGGAAGTGATTAACCTGGTGGTTCCAAGGGTTGGCATTGCGCATAGCACCTGGAGTGAAATCCATCGGCCCTGCAACCATTCGAATAAACGGTAAAGTTACGTTATGACGAGGAGTAACATCTGTGCTCCATTTATTGTTTTCGTTACCCTTAACACCTTCGTAGGTCATCACATTGGGGTAGGCTCGACGCAATCCGGCGGGCTTAAAACCACCATGGTAATCCACCAGTAATTTATGTTTAGCCGCTTCTTTCGCTATTTTAGTGTAATAGTTCACCATTTGTTGATCAGCGCGCTGCATAAAATCTACTTTAATCCCGGCAACACCCCATTCGCCCCAGGCTCTAAGAATATTGCTGTAATCCTTGTCCAACGGTTTCCACAGCGCCCACAAAATAATGCCGACTTTTTTTTCTTTGCCATAGCGAATTAATTCATGCACATCCAATTCAGGGTTAGCTGCGAGAAGGTTTGTAGTTGAAACTGTCCAGCCTTCATCCAGAATGACATATTCAAGACCGTACTTGGCAGCAAAATCTATATAGTATTTATACGTAGCGGTATTCAATCCGTTTTTGAAATCAACACCGTAGAGGTTACTAGCATTGTACCAATCCCATGCAATACGGCCGGGCTTGATCCAACTTGTATCTTCAATTTTATTCTCTCTAGAGAGTAGATAGACCAGTTGGCTTTCAACCAGGTCAGTGGCCTGATCACTGATGACCGCTATACGCCAGGGAAAGCTGCGGTTGCCGTTTGTTTCGGCAATATGTTTGTGGTACTTCACCACCTCGTTTCGATCTTCACTACCTTCCTTGGGCATTGCGCTTTTAACAACACCAGGAAAACCCGCACGAAAGCCATCTCCAGCCGTACCAAACAAAAATAGGCCCGGGTAATCGAATAAATCGGCTTCGGTAATAACAATATTAATACCCGCTGGGGTTTTAGCGTAGGCAGGTAGTGAGGCGAAGCGTTTTTTAGCAATGTCGCCCACCTTCAACGGCAGGTAGTGCCGCTCGAAATGCGAAATAAAGGTATCTTCTTCAGGGAAAAGCGTTTCACTATTTTGCGGGAAATTAAACTCAGCTATTTCTTTTTCGACGACTATATCAACAGCCTTTTCCCCTACTATTCGATAGCCGATACCATCGTTAAAAGCCCTGAATTCAAGCCCCCAGCGGTTATCAAAACGTAAACTCAATTGATTGTAGTGCTCATGAACCTCTGCCGATTTATGCTTAACTACGGGTTCAATAGTTCGATTTACACTGGAGGCGAGCGTCGTATCCAGCTTACCTGCCCTAAATACCGATTTTGCGCCCTTTAGTTTTAAATCTACTCGGCTGGGTAAGAATACCGCCTGATTTTTGTAGCTAATAGCCCAGCGAACGCCGTTTTCGACATTTATGCTCATTCGAATATCACCATCAGGTGAGGTTAGCGTGTGGTCGCCAGCCAAAGCAAGTGCAGGAAAAAAGAGGACGAATACAGAGAGAAGGGCTGCGATAGGGTGATATTTCATTGCATGTCCCGCGTTGTCTTTATTGTTTGAATTCGGGCCTACTTTCTAGCAGACCCCAATTCTAATCTAGAGCGGGGATTATCGCAGCAACGGCGGCAAGAGAGTGTCAGTTTATCCAGCCAGAGAAGAATGCGTTCTCTAATTCAGTAAGCATGCCAGGATCTTCGAGCGCCTTACGTACATCATGTTTCTTGGCTCCTGGCCCCCGACTACTTAACTCGTAAAAGCGCGAATCTGCCGGCGTAAACACCATGCTCTTGGTGCCGTCACGGGCAGTACCACCCATAGATTCCCAGCCGTATTCGATAATATGGGCATCCATGTAACAGTTTACATAGAGTGCATACCCGATTGCATCCGGGTCGGCATAACGACCGTCTGGGAAGGTTGTGGTTGGGTGCCATGGGCGGCCAAGAGAGTGGCTTTGATCTGCAACACCGTCCTCACGCTGTAACTTGCAGTTTTTAAAGATCAGGCCAAACGGTGTATCGATATTAGTTGATGGAGCGGTGATATGCCCCTGAATTTGGCCGGGCTTAAAAGACTTGCCACGCTTACGGCTAATAATGGTGGAATCTTCGATCAATACCTGACCAGGGCCAAAGATAAAATCAACATTGCCACTAATGGTGGCGTTACGTATCCAAGCACGCTTGCCGTTGGCAAACAATGTGTCCTGATAACCGGCAAGCGTTACACCTTCCAGTAAAATTTTATCCGTACCTTCATCTAGGTGAAGCGCGACGCCCTGCGAATGCCGAACGCGCTTGGCGTCACCTTTAGGGAGCGCATCATTGGCAAGGTAATCAAAGGTGTTTTCGATAGTAAGGTTTTTCAACGTAACATTTTCGGCGTTAATGGTGACCGTGGCTGAGCCAGCAGTACCCCAGTTTTTGCGGTGATATTTTCGCGCAATTCCGGCGTAAAGGTCGTATTCGATCCGACTTGCGTCGGCGCCCTCCCCTTCAATGAGTAAATTGGCTTTTTGGATAACGACGCGCTCGTGATACACACCGGCTTTGAGGAGTATGCGATAGGGTTCTGTTATTTCACGATTTTCCGGAACACTATCGATAGCCGCCTGCAAGCTTGGGAAGACATTCGCCTCATGCGCGGCTAATGCGCTATCAACGATAGCATCGTACTCAGTAATCTCCTGTTTGGGCCCCACGCTATTGCACCCCAGTAATGAAAAGCCTATAGCGATACCCAGCACCGCCAGTATTCGACTTACAACCATTTCACGCACTCCTAAATATCAACCTAAATTCTTGTTTTGGGTGGAAACCGCCACGCAATATACCCCGGATAAAGACTTGGATATACGCTCATAAATCAAAAATTGTGCGCAGCGACGTCTAGCCTGTGACACGCAGGCTTAATAGATAAAGTATAGATAAAAATGGCTGTCACACAGGTTTATGCCAGACAACTTCTAAAGGGAGAAGACATAACATGAGGGTATAGAATAAGCTGGCTGGGGCCCTCAGTAGAGCCCCTCCAGCCCTTCTGATGGACTTACTGACATCCGCCATTGTAAGCGGCCAGTACGTCGCTAACACTCGCCCCCATGGGCGACAACCAGGGCGCAAAAGCGCCCTTGCCCGCAGTGGCATAAAGGTACTCGGCTAAATCCTGCCCTGCAGCCATGCGGTAGCCCGCAATAATAGACTGCGAATACGCGCTGTATTGGGCCATCATATCCGGTGTGGAGCCGTGACTGGCCGTGAGGTCACCGGCATCACCTTGTAACTGGCAGTCAGCATTGGCAAACCACACATAACTGTCGTGAACCTCAAGGCCTCCCTCTTGGAAGTCACGTAGCAATTTTTCGATGAAATAGTCCATGTCATCGCTATTACTGTTATTGGTGGCCTCGACGGCATTATTCAATACCATGTTGCTATCGAAATCGATTCGGCCACCTACTCGAACACTCAAAATGTCTTTACGGTAATTGTAAAACACGTTGTTAAACATATGGCTCTGACCACGACGCATCAGCGGAACTCTGCGCAATGTTTCATAGTCGCTATCACTGTAATACTGATCGTGCGTAACAAATAAATTGTTGTGCAGTGTGGTGGTAATCTGTGCGTTTATGGTCCTACTATCACTTGAACCATGAAGGGCCGCACGTTTTACATTGACTAGGCGATTAAACGAAACCGTAATATCGTAGGCACCCACCTTTACATCGAACGCGGAATCCCCAGTAGTATCGAAAGTATTCTGATGAATCCAAATATCGTGAGACTCCCCGGTGGAGCGAATCATATCGGGGTCCAAATTATGGTCTTCAACGTGTCCTACACCAACAAAGCGATTATGGGTAATAATGACATTATCGGATTGGTGAGTAGAAGCTCCACTGCTATCAGCGCCAATTTTAAAGCCATTAAAAACAAACGCTGCCTTAGCACCACGACCATCGATGGTGGTATTACTGTCGATCATGTAATTACGCACCGGCAAGCTACTGTTATTAAGCTCGCTATTAAAGAATGTATCAAGACAGCTACTTTGTGCAACACTATTAGCAGAACACCAAGCGTAGGGGTCGCGACAATCGGCTGCACTCAGGCCCAACGACGTTGGCAGCGAACTAGTGCCGCAATACGGGCGATACATCATTAACTGCACTTCAGAACTGAAGTGGTCTTTGTCAAAAACAATCCAGTTATGGTCTGCAGACGAAATGGCCGCAAGTATTTGTTCTTCTGGATTATTGTTGGTAATCACAACCAAATGACTAGCGCCATCAGAATCGTAGCCGCCAGTGGTATTTTCTCCAAACCCGACGGGCGTGCCTAAAGATTCCTTCAGGCACGCGATAATATCCTGATCTGTTTGCAGCGTACTTTCATCCCAGTTAACGCTGTCATCCGTTACCAATGCAATGCACGCATCACTCAAGTCGCCGACTATAGGCGGTAAGCTACTGGACTGACTTGAACGGGAAGAAGAGCTGTTATTTTCGCTCGAGCTTGAGGAAGCGCTGCTTTGCGGGGTGCTGCTGGAGCTACTAGTAGAACTGGATGAGTCACTGCTTGACGATCCTTGATCCGTTTGCGTCCCATAGGTTTCAAACTCGGCAACGCTAGCAACACCCGTCGCATTAACAATTTCGAAATTAATTTTACTCAAAACTACAGCCGTGAAATTTATTTCACCGGCTCCATTACCCGACGCAATCACATCTCCCGTGTCGTTATTCACTAACTGCCAATCACCAATATTACCTTTAAGCTCAGTGGCTTCAGAAATAATGACTTTATCCACGGAGGTAGCCGTATCCCACTTAATAGAAATGCGACCACTGCCGCCATTAGGCGCCCAATAGGTATTCACATCACCATCACGCACGTTGCCATAGCTGGTGCCGGTGGCTTTACTGGAGCCATCAGAACCGGCATCAAGACTTAAATTTTCAGCCAAAGATTCACTGCTGGAGGAATCAGAAGCGTTGGAGGAAGACGATTGACTTAACGAGGAGCTGGAAGAAGACGAATCTGTTTGCGAACTATTGGAAGAGGACTCACTGCTGGAAGTGCTTGAGGAAGACAAAGCTCCGCCATCTGAATTAGATTCAGCTGAACCACCCGAGCTTCCCCCACAAGCCGTTAACAATAATGAAAGTGTACAGCCGATAATGATTGAATAGTTACTGCCCATTTCTATACCTCTTCAGGCTAGGGGAAAACGTTATCTTACTAAATAAAGGATGCCCGTCGTTGCGCCAAGTCCATATTCACTAATCCATTAAAACCGTTTTTTATGTACAGCTTGTATATGCTGCCCGTGGCTTCAGCACATCTATGTGCCCGCCGGATAAGACCGCCATGGATGATGGAAGTGCAGAACATGCAGGAGCAATTTTCTGTCCGTACATCCTAACCCCGGCTCCTGTGCATCCATGCACCCGCCGGATACCGTACATCCTGTACATAAAAAACGGGCTCCCGAGGGAGCCCTAATTTACCATCAAGTGCTATTGCGTAAATGTGTTATTGGCAACCACCATTATGGGCGGCTACAACTGCGTCAATGCTTGCAGCTAATGGAGAGTTGTATGGAAGGTTTCCATCAACACCCGCTGTGGCCGCTACATAGTCAGCCAGGTCTTGGCCAGCAGGCAAGACGTAAGCATCCATAGCGGCTTTAGTGTCACCGTTATAGTCGGCGTAAACGTCCGTTACAGTACCGGCGACTACACTCAGATCACGATAAGTTGATGCATCCAACTGACACTCACTGTCAGAGAAGTACAAAGGTGTACCGCTCGCTAGGAAGTTACCACCGTCATAATCGCGCATTAATTCTTCAGCACGCTCATCAACGGCATCGTTAACATCATCTTTTTCCTGATGAATTGAATTAATCAGGAAAATGTTATCTTCGTGAACCACACTCGCACCTTTACGGATACTGAGGATGTCTTTGCGGTAGTTCATGAATAGGTTGTTGAACTGGTGAGAAGTACCACGACGGATCAGGGGAACACGACGGGCAGTATTACCGGCTGTATCGTAAAAATCGTCGGTAGTGACAAAGTTGTTGTTGTGCATGGTAGTGCGAATTTGCTCGTTGATAGTACGGCTATCGGAAGAGCCATGCAGAGCAGCACGCTTCACATCAACCAACTTGTTAAACGACATGGTGATGTCATAAGCACCAACTTTAACGTCGAATGCAGAGTCACCAGTAGTGTCGAAGGTATTCTTGTGAATCCAGATATCGTGAGACTCACCGGTAGAACGAATCATATCGGGGTCGAGGCTGTGATCTTCAGTATGGCCAACACCAATGAACTTGTTGTTAGTAATAATCACGTTCTCGGCAACATAAGTGGAAGCACCACTTGAGTCTGCGCCAATCTTAAAGCCGTTGAATACAAAAGTAGCCTTGGCACCACGACCATCGATAGTCGTGTTGCTATCGATCATATAGTTACGTACAGGTAAGCTGCTGCTGTTCAATTCATCGTTAAAAAATGTCTCAAGACAGCTTGAACCAGACTCCCCTTTAGCATCACACCAAGCGTATGGGTCACGACATACTGCTTCGCTTACACCTAGGTCATCAGCCAGACTAGAGCTCGAACAGTAAGGACGATACATCATCACGTGCGTTTCACTCGCGAAGTCGTCCTTATCAAATACGATCCAGTTGTGATCAGCAGAGGATATTGCCGCTAGGATCTGGTCTTCAGCATTGTTCTTAGTAATAACAACCAAGTTACTGTCACCGGCTGGATTGTATCCCCCCAAAGTGTTCTGACCGTAACCTACCGCACGACCCAGAGATTGAGACAAACACTCAATAATTTCTTGGTCGGTCTGCAGTGAAGTGTCGTACCAGTTGACGCTGTCATCAGTAGCCAGTGCAATACAGTCAGCACTCAAGTTACCCGATACAGGAGGCAGAGTTGGAACTGGCGTTGGTTCAGAAGTTGGTGGAGCAGTAGGCTCGCCGGTCGGTGCAGCCGTAGGCTCAACCGGTGGCGTAACGCCACCGCCAGATGAAAGGCTGATGTAATACAAGTTCATTGTATTATCTTTGGAAATTGAATGACTGCCTGCTGATAGCTCTATTGAAAGAACACCATCAGATACCGTATGACTTGTACCATTAATTTTAATATCGCCATCTTCACCTTCATTGAACACCAACACCAGTTCAGCAGCTGCGCTAGACGTAAACGTGATAGATGTGCTGGATTCAATTTTCAGCGCTTCAGTTAAGGTTAAACCGTTGTAATTAACGGTACCTTTTGAAGAAGAAAGGTTGCCAGAGATATTAAAGAAGTCGCTAGACTTACCCGACTCTGTGATGTTTAACACTTCACCACTAGGCACTTCTGGTTCTGAGGTTGGCTGGGCCGTTGGTGCCGCAGTTGGCTCAGCCGTTGGTGCCGCAGTTGGCTCAGCCGTTGGTGCCGCAGTTGGCTCAGCCGTTGGTGCCGAAGTCGGCTCAGCCGTTGGCTCAGTGCCACCTTCATATGCAAGGCTGATGTAATACAAATTCATCGTATTATCTTTCGAAATAGAATGGCTGCCTGCTGACAGCTCTACCGAAAGAACACCATTCGATACAGAACGGCTAGTACCATTAATTTTAATATCGCCATCTTCACCTTCGTTAAACACCAATACTAGTTCAGCATCAGCAGATGAGGTAAACGTAATCGAGGTGCTCGATTCAATTTTCAGCGCTTCAGTCAAGGTCAAACCGCTGTAATTAACAGTACCTTTTGAAGATGAAAGGTTGCCAGAAATATCAAAAAAGTCGCTAGACGTTCCCGACGCTGTGATGTTTAACACTTCATCACCACTAGGCACACCAGGTTCTGAAGTAGGCTCAGAGGTTGGGTCAACTGAAGGCTCTGTAGTAGGCGTTGAAGTAGGCTCTGGAATGGTTACGTCACATGAACCATCTGATACGGCCATGTTGGTGTAAGCGCCCGCGGTATTAGCAACCATATTCGGTACACACGAAGCATCGTCCAACGTGTACGAGTATGGAATGCTGATAGAGGTCGTAGACTGTACGTTTGGACCTGCAGGGTGATTGTCATCACCTTCTTCAGTCCAAGTAACGTTGTCAAAGATATTACCGCTCACGTCCCAGTAACCCATATCGTTCACATAGAATGTGCCGATGGGGTTCTTGGCATCTTCAAAGTAGTTGTTGTCTACTTTAGCTTTGCCGCCTTTACGTGAGTTAATACCCGACTTGTTAATTCCGTCGTAGTGGTTGTTGTAGATGTGGGCCGTAGCGCCACGCAACAAAGGAACACGGGAATCAATATTAATGTAGTGGTTATGATGATAAGTCACAGGACCGTTACCCAGGTCGCCACTGCTAGAACCTACCAAGCCGCCTCGGCCAGAGTTCATCAATACACTGTAAGACAGGGTTACATAGTTGGTATCGGCTTTCATATCGAACAAGCCGTCGTAACCTTCGTTCTCGCCACCAAAGGCTTCAAGCGTTACGTGGTCAACCCATACGTTAGACACGTTGGATTCCATACCGATAGCATCACCACCGTTAGAGGTAGTGCCGCCAGATTTTTTCACGTCGCGGATATGCAGGTTACGCAAAATAATGTTGGAGGAGTTGCGAATGTGTACACCGATCTCGTCGAACAGTGCGCCGCTACCAACACCGATAATGGTGATGTTTTGGATTTCTTTCAGCTCAATAACACCGTCAGCGGTATTGCAACTACCACTGAACTTGGAGGTGTTACCCGGGGTAATAGTACCCTCTACCTCAATAATCAGCGGAGTATCGTCTGCCGCACGATTACAAATAGCTTGGTGAATATCCGAGCCGGTGTTTGCGGAAACAACTTTACCGCCGTTCCCACCGGTGGTGCCACCGTTAAGTGATGCGAAACCATTTGCTGCTTCAGCCGATGCTGACGCAGAAAATACGCCGCCCAGCGCTAGTGCAAAGGCGCCCGCGAATAGGTTTAATTTTCTCATGTAGTTACCCTTCAAATAGTGCTTTTATTTTATTGCTCTTATTTAGTCACAACTTGATGCTTGTACGCATCGACTAACGCGAAGGTGGCCGTTTGATGTGTTATCTCTGGCCAGATGAAATACCTTTCAATGACGCTCTGACACACAATAAATCTACGGCAGAAAAATTGACTCGTCGTACCAATTATTATTTTGACTGTCCATATTGGTCTAACCAGTTTACATCACGAATCCCACACTTACAAAGCATATGTCACCAAAAGCATCATCAAAGCTTAAAAAATCGTCAACAAAATAACTTCACACTACTTTCATCCATGACAAACATTTCTTTTCGCTATAAAAGAATAAGGTCGGACGTATCTATATAGTAATGCCAAAGATATCGGCAGACCAATTAATCGCTTTCGGCCTGTCCAATAGGTTGGAATTTTCCTAATAAAAAGAATGAGTTAGGTGACATGGACGAGGATAAACACGCTCAACGCATCATGACATACGGCGAATGTATGACGTTCCAGATTAATACTTGTTGGGGTTTTAAGTAAAAACAGGCCGGTTTGAGCGAGCTTCACGGTCGTTTTTTCAATAACCGGCGCCAACTGCAGTGAAAAATAGGCATATTTTTCGAAACTATCGCAATTTCGATGTAACACTTGGATGCACCATGGCAACGGTAAACACACAAAGCTATAGTTTTTGTATAGAAAACAACCTGTGCAGCATGAAATAGGGCTCATTGAAGAGCCCTATTAGCGGTAAGCGAAGCCACCCGAGCGTATCAGCCTGATTTCACCCAGGTCGGTTTAGAAGAGCTATCACTATTCCTTCTCAAACGCTCCCAAATCAGGTGTATTACCTTTATAAGGCAAGCCAACATCAACACCGGCATCGATTAAGTCGCTGCCAGATTTCAATCGGAACAGACCGGTATCAGGCAGGGTTCCGTCGGGATTACGCGCTACGGTTGCTTTGCTTAAATCCAGGCTCACAAAGTCACCACTACTAACCGACACACTTGAATCCCAGGAGTTATTGCGCGAATCATCATTATTTATATCCACGCCTCCACTGAGGGATATATTGTTGCGGAAGTAATGTTCACCGGAACTTACACTACCGCCAAAACCATAGTTAGTGCCATTTTGGTAAGAGACGTTGTTCATAACCGTTATGCCACCGGCATTATTGTTTTGATCAAATCCTTTCATCGGGTTGCCAAAGGCCACGGAATTGGTGATTTTGTTTTTAGCGATTACCCCATTGCCTCCCAGCTTGAAGCCGTTAGCATTACCATCGAAACCACCGTAGTTCCAGACATCGACACCGTTGCGGAAGGCCCAGCTTTTATCAACGGTAACCACTTGTGGGCTATCGTACATATCGAAGCCATCATCGGAGTTTTCCCAAGCGCGACAACCGTAAAAAGTGTTGCCAGCCCCTTGCGTTTGTTTCGGACCAAATCCATCGGCCATGCTGCCATTTTTCTTAGGGTCGTAATTACGGTAGGCATCGGAGTTAATCACCGTGGTGTAGGACCCACCTTTGTTGATTTCCAAACCTGTATTACGGTTGTTATGGAAAGCACAGTTTTCAAAAGTATTGTGCGCGCCTTCTACATAAACGCCCTGATAGCCAGCACGTGTAATTTCGATACCTTTAAAGTACCAATAGTCGCCGGTAAGGTGGAACCCGAAAGAGTTTTGTACCCACGCTTCTTCTGGGAATTGGAAGTCGATAACGGCACGGCCACAGTTTGCGGCAACCATTTTGATTTCCGATCCATTTTTACCGGATTTACTTAAGCTGATCGTATTTTTATTACCCGAACTATAAGTAACTTTATAAGTGCCCGGTTGCAACAAAATCATTTCGCCAGCGCCAACATCATCCAACGCGTCGCTAAAACTCATGGCGTTATTAAAACTACTGCCGTTACCATTGCCCGTGGGGGTTACATAGTAAGTACGTGATGCCGTTAGATTACTGCTTTCGGTACCACAACCCGTCACATAAGGGTCGGATGAATCTGAAGAGCTGGAACTGGACGAGCTTGACGGCGCTGAGGAACTAGACGAACTAGACGAACTAGACGAACTAGACGAACTAGACGAGTTGCTGCCACAATCACCAGCAGAAAGGTTAACCCCTTCAACACTTAAGTAATCAATATTCGCCAAGCCACTGCTGGTAGTTGCCGTCAGCTCAAGACTGTTCGCGCCCTGAACCAGATCCACATAAACAACCACAGTATCCCAATTGCTCCAACCACCGGTAGCAGTCAGATCAACCGTATAAATACCACCACTGCCATTGTTGATGCTCAAATCTCCAGGACGCGATGCGCCGCCACCATTGGCAAAACGGAATTCAAGCTTGTACGTATCACTGTTAGCGGCATCGATACTCCAAACAATACTCGTACCGTTTGAGTTATCGGTATTGGCGTAACCAGAACCGGTATAACCGCGATTTGAACTTTCCGAAGAGTCGCCATCGACAGAACAGAAACCGGCCTCTTCTTCTTGAACCGTTAATACCGAGACTACACTGCTCGATGAACTGGATACAGAAGAGCTTGAGCTGCTAACCGATGAACTCGAGCTAGACACAGAGGAGCTGCTACTCGAAACTGACGAACTACTGCTTGAAACAGAAGAACTACTACTCGATACGGAAGAGCTACTTGAACTAACAGAAGAGCTGGAAGATGATACGGAACTACTGGAAGAAGAAACGGGGCCATCACAAGACGCTACTGACACACTAGGGCCAGTAATTTCAATGTAATCTATATTACCCAAGCCGGAACTTTGATTCGCTTCCAAACGTAATGCTTTATAGCCACCAGCCAAATTCAGCACCACCGATGTTGTATCCCAACTTGACCAAGAGCCGGTGCCGTTAAACGATTCGGTAGAAATATTAGAACCATTCAAACTGAGAACACCCGAACGATCGGTTGATGAGCCGTTGGCAAAACGCCACCGAATAGTGTACTCCCCTGCACCGCCATTCACTGCCCAGTCAATTCCATTACCATTAGAGTTGGACGTGTTCGCAAAGCCGCTGCCCGTGAAGCCTCCGTTATTGGTATCGACAGAACCGTCTACACCACAGTAACCGCTGGCATTTTCTTGAATGGTAACCGTTGCGTTCGCGCCTGTTGACGACGAGCTAGAGCTAACTGAACTAGAAGAACTGCTTACACTAGAAGAGCTACTCGAAACCGAACTGCTGGAACTCGGTGTACTACTAGAACTTGAAGAACTCACAGAACTTAATGAGCTACTCACACTTGACGAACTACTCGGCATAGACGAAGAACTGCTAGCACCCGAGTTTTCTGCATAGGTTTCAAACTCCGCCACTGTGGGCATACCGCTTGAACTGGTAACTTCAAAATTTAATTTTTTAACGTTTATGCTGCTGAAATTAACAACACCGGCACCGCTGCCAGACATGACTTCATCGCCATTATCGTGATTCACCAGTTTCCAACTGGTGATATTGCCTTCATACCCGGCGGCTTCACGAATAATCACCGAACTAACAGAGGTTGCAGAACCCCACTTGATAGAGACACTACCAGTAGAACCGCTTGGTGCCCAGTAACTACTGAGATTACCATCGCGAACGTTACCATAACTGGAGCCACTGGCTTTACTAGAACCGTCTGAACCGGCATTTAAACTCAGGTTATCCGCAGCCGCAGCTAAACCGACACTGAAAACAAATGAAAGCCCGACAGCACCCGTAAGTGCGCCTAGATATTTTTTCATTACAATAATCCTCATTATATTAGTTATTGATGGAAGCAAATTTACACAATTATTCTTAATTCTGGCGGAAGAGTCTAACGCAAACCATTGAGGACATCTTTGCGCAAAAATACAAAAAGTCCATACCAACAACCACGCTAAGGTTGGATACGATTAAACAACGCAATTACACGGTTTTTAGATGGTACTTAACTTCAAATACAAGAACAGAAAGCCAAATCGAATAACTGAAATAACACTTCAAGAAATTTTATTTCAGTTGTTGAACCAGAACTAACACGCCCTATGTACAATTAAAAAGCCAAATATCAAGGAGTCGCTAGAAAAATCGAACCCAACCAGTACTAATTTCGAACTAAAAAAGGCTCCCGAGGGAGCCTTTTGTTTTTCATAGTTATCTCAAGTACTAACTCAAGCTCGACTTACTGACAGCTTGAAGGAGCACCGGAAATAACAGAGTGATCACCATCGCTGTAGCTGGACAAGTAAGGCGTCGCTCCACCTTTACCAGCAGTCGCTAATACGTAATCACGCAGATCACTACCAACAGAGAAACGGTTGCCACTAATAGTGCTTCTAGATGCAGAGTTATAGGCGCCGTTTACGTCAGGTGTACTACCTTCTGAATAATTCAAAGACGCTGAGCTTCCCGCAATTTCACAATTAGAGTTGGACTCGTAAACGGAAGTTCCTGTGACCTTAATACCACCGTCGCTCACAACATCAGCAAGAATATTTTCTACCCAATCACCCAGGTCATCGCCTTTGCTGTTATCCACGTTGTTCAAGAACATGTTGTTCTCAACAACCGCAGCACCACCAACACGAACACTCATCAAGTCTTTACGGTAACCGTAAAAAACGTTGTTGATCAGGTGAGTGGTACCACGACGCAGTAACGGTACACGACGCATTGCGTTGAACTTGCTATCGCCGAAGTACTGATCTTCAGTCACAAACAGGTTACCCAACATGGTGCTGGTAATCTGAGAATTGATAGTGCGGCTATCGCTAGAACCGTGCAAAGAAGCACGCTTCACATTGAGCAGTTTGTTGAAGGAGATCGTTACGTCGTAACCACCCACTTTAATATCAAACGCAGCATCACCAGTATTATCGAAAGTATTCTGGTGAATCCATACATCGTGAGATTCGCCGGTTACTCGAATCATGTCTGGATCAAGACCGTGATCTTCGGTGTGACCAACGCCACGGAAGTCAAGGTTAGTCAAAATCACGTTATCAGTCGTATAGGTAGCCTTACCACTGCTGTCTGAACCAAGCTTGAAGCCGTTAAATAAGAAGTAAGCGTTCGAGCCACGACCATCAATCGTCGTATTGGAATCGATCAAGTGGTTGCGTATTGGCAGATCACCATCGTTCAGGTCACCGTTAAAGAAGTCTTCTAGACAGCTTTCAGAACCACCACAGGTACCGATAGGATCGCGACACTGGGCTGCACTCATGCCGAGAGCGCTCTGCACGGAAGAGTCGTCACAGTAGGTAGCATGCATAGAGATCGCCTTCTCATTACGGAAGTCGTCTTTATCGAACACAACCCAAGTGTGGTCTGTTGAAGAAATCGCATCCAAAATTTGCTGCTCTGGGAAATCATCGGTAATGATGACCAGCTTGCTGCCGCCGTTGGAGTTGTAGCCACCGGTTGCGTTCTCACCGTAACCTACGGGAGTACCCAGAGATTCAGACAGACACTGGATGATTTGCTGATCGCTCTGCAAACCAGTTTCACGCCAGTTTACGTTTGGATCGTTAACCAATACTTCACAATCATCACCGGAAATAGGTGGAGACGTAGGCTGTGCAGTCGGTTCGGCAGTAGGTGTTGATGTTGGCTCTACCGTTGGTTCAGCGGTTGGCACGATGCCACCACAGGATGCAGCGGCTGCATTCGGGCCCGTTACTTCGATGTAGTCGATGTTACCCAAACCAGAATCTTGGTTAGCCACCAAGCTCAAGTTTTTGTATCCACCAGCCAAATTCAAATTAACAGAAGTGGTATTCCAAGAACTCCAAGAACCGGTTCCAGTGAAATCTTCAGTTGAAACACTTGAACCATTTGAACTCAATACACCAGAACGGTTGTCGGAAGCACCGTTAGCAAAACGCCAGCGAATGGTATAAGTACCTGCATCACCAGTAATCGCCCAGTTAACGCTCTTGCCACTTGCATTATCAGTATTGGCAAAACCACTACCTGTATACCCAGAGTTATTGCTGTCAATACCACCGTCAACACCACAGAATCCGTTATCACCTTCTTGAATGGTGAATGTTCCTACTGGAGCCGAAGTTGGTTCAACTGTTGGCACTGCTGTTGGCACTGCAGTCGGCACCGGAGTTGGCTCTGCGGTTGGTACTGGTGTTGGCTCGGCGGTAGGCGTTACAGCACCACTACAATCACCTTGCGCAATACCGTAACCGGTCAACTCAAGCTTGTCGATATTCGCTAAACCGCTGCTGCCCGTAGCAACCAAGTTTACTTCGTTATAGCCGGCAGTTAACTGAAGCGTTACAACAGAGCTGTCAGTGTAATTACCCCAACCACCCGTGGCATTCAAGCTAACACTCTCAGTGTTGTTTCCATTGATATTGAAAACACCGTCACGCGCACTGGAACCGCCGTTTGCATAAGTAACAACAGCGCTGTAGTCACCATCGGCGTCTACAACAACGCTGTACTTAACAGCAGTATCTGATGCGTTAGTGGTGTTGGCATAACCGCTACCGGTGTAGCCGCTGTGGTCGTTTTCAACGTTGCCATCAACACTACAGAAACCAGAGTCATTTTCTTGCAGCGTTAAGCTCGCTTCAGGAGATGATGTTGGTACGGCAGTGGGTACCGCTGTGGGCACAGGCGTTGGTTGTGCGGTTGGTTGAGCAGTAGGCTCAGCTGTTGGTTGTGCATCACCATCGTATGAAAGACTGATGTAATACAAGTTCATTGAATTATCTTTCGAAATTGAATGACTGCCTGCGGATAGTTCTACAGTAAGAACACCATCAGATACAGCACGGCTTGTACCATTAATTTTGATATCGCCATCTTCACCTTCATTAAACACTAATACCAGTTCGGCATCTGCACCAGAAGTAAACGTGATAGATGTGCTCGATTCAATTTTTAGCGCTTCAGTTAAGGTTAAACCGGCGTAATTTACAGTACCTTTTGAAGATGAAAGGTTGCCAGAAATATCAAAAAAGTCGCTAGACGTTCCCGACGCTGTGATGTTTAACACTTCATCACCACCAGGCACACCAGGTTCTGAAGTAGGCTCAGAGGTTGGGTCAACTGAAGGCTCTGTAGTAGGCGTTGAAGTAGGCTCTGGAATGGTTACGTCACATGAACCATCTGATACGGCCATGTTGGTGTAAGCGCCCGCGGTATTAGCAACCATATTCGGTACACACGAAGCATCGTCCAACGTGTACGAGTATGGAATGCTGATAGAGGTCGTAGACTGTACGTTTGGACCTGCAGGGTGATTGTCATCACCTTCTTCAGTCCAAGTAACGTTGTCAAAGATATTACCGCTCACGTCCCAGTAACCCATATCGTTCACATAGAATGTGCCGATGGGGTTCTTGGCATCTTCAAAGTAGTTGTTGTCTACTTTAGCTTTGCCGCCTTTACGTGAGTTAATACCCGACTTGTTAATTCCGTCGTAGTGGTTGTTGTAGATGTGGGCCGTAGCGCCACGCAACAAAGGAACACGGGAATCAATATTAATGTAGTGGTTATGATGATAAGTCACAGGACCGTTACCCAGGTCGCCACTGCTAGAACCTACCAAGCCGCCTCGGCCAGAGTTCATCAATACACTGTAAGACAGGGTTACATAGTTGGTATCGGCTTTCATATCGAACAAGCCGTCGTAACCTTCGTTCTCGCCACCAAAGGCTTCAAGCGTTACGTGGTCAACCCATACGTTAGACACGTTGGATTCCATACCGATAGCATCACCACCGTTAGAGGTAGTGCCGCCAGATTTTTTCACGTCGCGGATATGCAGGTTACGCAAAATAATGTTGGAGGAGTTGCGAATGTGTACACCGATCTCGTCGAACAGTGCGCCGCTACCAACACCGATAATGGTGATGTTTTGGATTTCTTTCAGCTCAATAACACCGTCAGCGGTATTGCAACTACCACTGAACTTGGAGGTGTTACCCGGGGTAATAGTACCCTCTACCTCAATAATCAGCGGAGTATCGTCTGCCGCACGATTACAAATAGCTTGGTGAATATCCGAGCCGGTGTTTGCGGAAACAACTTTACCGCCGTTCCCACCGGTGGTGCCACCGTTAAGTGATGCGAAACCATTTGCTGCTTCAGCCGATGCTGACGCAGAAAATACGCCGCCCAGCGCTAGTGCAAAGGCGCCCGCGAATAGGTTTAATTTTCTCATGTAGTTACCCTTCAATAGTGCTTTTATTTTATTGCTCTTATTAGTCACATCTTGATGCCAGTTGCATCGACTAATGCGAAGGTGGCTTACCTGAGGCGCTGCCTCTTTTTAGCCGGGTGAAATACCTTTCAATGACGATCTGACACGCGATACATCAGCGGCAGAAAATTGACTCGTCGACCAATTATTATTCTGGTTGTCCTTATTGGTATTACCAGTCTATCCAATTTACCGTCATTGTAAAGCCAATTTAGGCATTTATTGTTTAAATATAAAATATGAGGCCCCCATTAACAGCTGCATACATGTATGACACCTAAATCATTCTTCCTAGATAAAACAGCCTAAAGCTGAGAGTTTTTAACTAGTGGCTGTAAAAATATTCGGCAGACCAATTTCAGGAATAGGTCTGTCCAATTATGGTTTTTGTGAGCAAAAATAGCGACTTACACGCCAAAATACTGGCACGCACCAGAACAGGGAGGTGTGACGACAAAATTAACAGGGGTACAGGAAAATTCTAAGAGTATTAAGGAAGTATTAAGACGCAATGATTGGAGGTTTCTAGGGGATTTTTTGGGGGAATTTTCATATATGACTACTAAACTAGCCATGGTTAGTACTTTTACTTGATCCGCGGCATACGACCCGACCACCACGGATGGCAGAAGGTCAGAAAATGCAGGAGCAATTTTCTGCAGTACATCCTGACAACTCCGCTCACGCACATGACGTGCATGGATGCTCTAATGCAGCGGTTGCATGGATGCAAATGAGCTGTCCATGTGCTCCACGTCATAAGTACATCCTGTCAACGCCGTTCACGCACATCCATGTGCTCCACGGCATAAGTACATCCTGTACAAAAGAAAAGGGCTCCCGAGGGAGCCCTAAGAACCTACTCGAAGGAACGAGAGAACACTACTGACATCCAGACGGTGCGCTAGCCACTACTTGCGAAATACTGGCAGCGCCCGACACTAGCCAAGGCTCCACACCACCCTTACCGGCGGTTGCGAACAGGTAATCCGCTAGGTCTTGCCCTGCAGACATACGGTAAGAACCGATGTTGCTCTGCGAGGTAGAACTGTACTGAGACATCATGTTTGGCGTACTGCCATCACTCTTAGTCAAATCACCGGAAGAACCCTGAATCTGGCAATTAGAGTTGGCCATCCATACGTAGCTGCCCCATACATCCAAGCCGCCTTCACGGAAGTCGCGCAGCAAGTTTGTAATAAAGTAATCAATATCATCACTGTTATCGTTGTTCGCCGCTTCAGTTGCGTTGTTCATTACAACGTTATTCTCGAATGCAATTCGACCACCTACACGTACACTCAAGATATCCTTACGGTAGTTGTAGAACACGTTATTGAATATATGACTCTGACCACGACGCATCAGCGGTACACGGCGCAGAGTTTCAAACGCGCTGTCGCTGTAGTACTGGTCTTCAGTAACAAACAAGTTGTTGTGGATCGTTGTGGTGATCTGCTCATTAATCGTTCGGCTGTCGCTTGAACCATGCAGAGCTGCACGCTTAACGTTAACTAGCTTGTTGAAAGAAATACTAATGTCATATGCACCTACCTTCACATCAAAAGCCGAATCGCCCGTGGTGTCGAAGGTGTTTTGGTGGATCCAGATATCGTGAGACTCACCGGTAGAGCGAATCATATCTGGGTCTAGATTGTGGTCTTCAACATGGCCAACACCAACAAACTTGTTGTTGGTAATAATCACGTTCTGAGACTGGTGAGTAGAAGCACCGCTGCTATCCGCACCAATTTTGAAACCATTGAATACGAAGGTAGCGTTAGTGCCACGACCATCGATAGTGGTATTGCTGTCGATCAGGTAGTTGCGCACAGCCAGTGAACTATTATTCATCTCATCATTGAAGAATGTATCCAAACAGCTAGCACTGGAAACACCATTCGCAGAACACCAAGCGTATGGATCGCGACATTGCGACGCACTCACGCCCAAATCAGAAGCCAAGTCGGAAGAATCACAGTAAGGGCGGTACATCATCAACTGAACTTCGTTACGGAAGTCGTTTTTGTCGAACACAATCCAGTTATATTCCGACGAGGAGATAGCCGCAAGAATTTGATCTTCAGGATTGCTGCTAGTGATGATCACCAAATTGCTGCCACCGTTAGCATTGTAACCACCGGTAGTGTTCTCACCGAATCCAACCGGCTTACCCAGCGACTGAGACAGACACTGAATAATTTCTTGGTCAGACTGCAGAGAAGTATCGCGCCAGTTAACGTTAGGATCGTTAATCAAAGCATCACACTGATCACCAGAAACTGAGCTGGAACTGCTAGATACAGAACTAGAACTGCTGGAAACAGAGCTAGAGCTGCTGCTCACTGAAGAAGAGGACGAAGAAACCGAACCGTCACATGATGCAACCGAAACGTTAGGACCTGTCACCTCAAGATAATCCACATTACCCAAGCCAGAACCCTGGTTAGCCTGCAAACGCAACTGCTGGTAACCACCAGAGAGGCTCAGATTAACAGAGGTAGTCGCCCAGGTAGTCCAACCACCGGTGCCTACATAATCTTCCGTAGAAATATTGCCACCGTTGGAACTCAACACACCAGAACGATTAGTCGTTGAACCATTGGCATAGCGCCAGCGGAAAGTGTAAGTACCTGCATCACCCGTTATAGCCCAGTTAATGCCTGCGCCATCAGCGTTGTCAGTATTTGCAAAACCGTTACCCGTGTAACCACTGTTATTGCTGTCGATAGAACCGTCAACACCACAGAAACCGGTAGCACCCTCCTGAATAGTAATTGTGCCACTTGCAACGCTGCTGCTAGAAGAACTGGAAGAGCTAGAACTGCTGGAAGAACTTGAGCTGCTAGATGAACTTGAAGAGCTAGAGCTGCTAGAAGAACTTAAGCTGCTTACAACACTGCTAGAGGAGCTAGAGCTAGAGCTAGTGCAGCCGCCAACAACTCCGTATGGGCTTGGCTGGCTGTTACACGTATTAACACCAATACAGCTTTGGCTGTTTTCCCAACCCCAACCGTCTTGAGCAACATCGCACACAGGGTACAGGTTACCGTACCAGTTACACTGAGACGCGCCAGCAGAACAGCTACTGACAGAAGAACTGCTGGAGCTGCTTACCGAAGAGCTGGAAGAAACAGAAGAGCTGGAGCTGCTGCTAGAGGATGAACTGCTTGAGCTGGAGGATGAAGCCCCCCCCTCGTAGGCAAGGCTAATGTAATACAGGTTCATTACATTGCCTTTTGTAATGGAATGGCTACCTGCTGCCAGATCTACCGAAAGTACACCGTTGGATACAGCACGGCTTGCACCATCAATGTTGATACTTCCGCTTTCACCTTCATTAAATACCAGCGTTAAAACACCAGCCGCTGCAGAAGCAAAGGTGATGGATGTGCTCGATTCTATTTTCAGTGCTTCCGTTAAGGTTAAACCGTTGTAATTTACGGTACCTTTTGAGGACGATAGGCTGCCAGAGATATTGAAGAAGCTACTGGACATACCTGACTCTGTGATATTCAACACTTCATCGCCATCCGGCGCAATGCTGGAGCTGCTAGAGCTAACAGAAGAACTGGACGAAACCGAGCTGGAGCTGCTCACGCTTGAAGATGAACTGGACGAAGTCACAGTACAAGAACCATCGGAAGTCAGCATGCCATTATTGGCACCAGCCGTTGTCAACACGATCTGAGGAACACAACCGCCGTCATCCAGCTGATAGCCGTAAGGAATACTAATAGACGTAGTAGATGAAGGGTTAGGTCCAGCGGGGTGGTTCTTATCACCGTCGGCTGTCCAAGTCACACTGTCTGTAAAGACGTTACCGCTCACATCCCAATAACCCATATCATTGGTATAGAAAGTACCAATAGGGTCTTTAGCATTTTCGAAGTAGTTATTCTGGGCCTTCATCTTGCCGCCAATACGCGGGTTCATGCCAGAAGAATTGATTCCATTAAAGTAGTTGTTGTACGAGTGCGCAGTAGCAAAACGCAGCAGTGGCGTACGGGAATCAATGTTGTAGTAATAGTTATGGTGATAGGTTACCGGGCCGTTAGCGTCATCGCCATCGCCGGAACCGACCAAACCACCTCGGCCAGAGTTTTTCAGAATGCTGTAGGAAAGCGTTACGTATTTGGTGTTGTTCTTCATATCGAACAAGCCATCGTAACCTTCGCTTTCTCCACCAAACGCTTCAAGCGTTAAATGGTCAGCCCATACGTTAGAAACGTCGGCTTCCATACCAATAGCATCACCACCGTTCGACGTTGTGCCGTTGGATTTTTTAACATCACGAATGTGCAGGTTTTGCAGGATGATGTTTGAAGACGCGCGAATGTGAATGCCAATTTCATCGAAAAGCGCACCGCTGCCTACACCAACGAGGGTAATATTGCTGATTTCTTTCAGTTCAATTACACCGTCAGCCGTATTACAGCTACCGCTTACTTTAGCGGTGTTGCTTGGAGTGATAGTACCCTCAACCTCAATAATGATGGGCGTACTTTCTGAAGCTCGATTACACAAAGCTTCGTGAATTTGAGTACCTGTGGTAGCCCGCACTACCGAACCGCCTTGCCCACCAGTTGTACCACCATTTTGAGTGGCAAAACCCGTAGCCGCAGAAGCGGAACCACAAGCAAAAACGAGTCCGATCGCGCCAGCAAGCGCGCCTAGAGTTTTTTTCATTGTGACGACCTTAAAATTATTAATTATTTGTTTAATCAGTCACAACAAGTGCTGTAAGCACAGACTGATTGAGGTCAGCAGAGTAAAACCTGTGGTTTTACCTACTTTTTAAAGAGGCAACCTTCCTATTCCGAACCAATGTAGAAATGCCAGCGGCTATTATTTTTGACTAGATTAAGCTGACAGATTCGTCCGGATACCACAATTGGTATTCCCTTTGGTTAGGCCAGTTTATCCAATAAAAGTAAGTTGTAAAGCCAATTTGAGCAATATAGAGCCAAACCACCGATAATCACTTATAAGAATGCGTCTAAACGAGAACTTTAGCGATAAAAAACCGGACTTTTGACTTATTTTTAAACCCAAGAATTATTAATACGCTGGCTCGTAATTCCAACAAAATATCATGGTCATACCAATACAGCCATTCGATAGGCCGAAAGACTGACTAATTGGTAAGCCCAAAAACGAATTAGGTAATCATTAGCATGAGGAAACGCCCCTTAAGACGGGGCTAAAGGGAAAAACAGCTAGAGAAAACAGCTTAGAACGTAAATAGTATTAGAAAAAATACGCTATCTAAAATACTTGCGCACAGTTGCCAGTGCACCCAACTCGCACAAACGCTCAAGCCAGTGGGTTACGCCCTTTATAAAGATCGTATTACCTGGCAAGTCTTGACCAAACACCTGCGGTATACCAACAATTGATTTCACCAAAGCGGCAGGGTTACCAATGTTTGCCTCACACAACTTGCGCAACTTCGATGCAAGGGGGTCACGCACATCAATGGCTGCGCCCTGTTCGTCTACGCCACTGACGTAACGTATCCAAGCGGCAACACCGAGACAGATCACATCAATATTTCCATCACCCCTAAGTTGATCACGCAGAGTATCCAACCAGCGTTGAGGCACTTTTTGTGATCCATCCATTGCGATCTGCCAAGTGCGGTGCTTCAAACCCCGATTAGCGAAACGGTCTCGCAACTGCCGCTTGTATTCAGCAATATCAAAATCGGCTGGTGGCGCAATGGTTTGCCCCGCTTCACGGTCCATAAAAATTTCACACAGCTTCACAAAAGCCGGCTCTGCCATAACATCGCTAACCGTTTCACAGCCGGCCAAATACCCTAGGTACGCGAGAAGCGAGTGACTACCATTTAGTAAGCGGAGCTTCATGTGTTCAAAGACTTCTACGTCTTCAACCATTAACGCACCCACCTTTTCCCAAAGCGGACGACCGTTACAAAAGTTGTCTTCAATCACCCATTGAATAAAAGGCTCAGTTGTTACCATGCCTTCGTCGCGCATACCTAAATGCTCTTCAAGCGCGTTGAGATCTTCTTCGGTTGTAGCAGGCACAATGCGATCGACCATCGTGCATGGAAAGGTAGTGTTCGCCTTAATCCAAGCCTCCAAGTTTTTGTCGTGCAGCCCGGCAAAATGCAGAATGACTTTTTCTAATACCTTACCGTTATTGGGCAAGTTGTCGCAGCTGAGTAACGTTGGGCTTTTAACCCCATTCTCCATGCGCTTTTTGAGAGCGGCCACAATATAGCCAGGCGTGGATTTGGGGCTATCGATATTTTTAAGGTCGTGCTGAATATGCGGGTGACGGACATTAAGGCAACCTGTAGCCGGGTCGTGACAATACCCCTTCTCAGTTACCGTCATGGAGATGATTTTGATTTTATCGTCTGCCAGCATCTCCACCACATGAGCCGGATATTCCGGCCCAACGCACTCACTAACAACTGAACCGACAATTTGAATGTGTTTTTCATCATTATCGCGAACCACAACGGAATACAAACCGTTTTGCGGGTCGAGCTGATCTCGCACTCTACCGGAACGTAAATCGCCGCCAATTATGCCCCAGTCACCACCAAACTGTTCCAACACCCGATCGGTGAATACCGCTTGGTGAGCGCGATGAAAGGCACCTATTCCAATATGAATAATGCCAGGCTTAACTTGCAGAAAATCGTACCCCGGCTTTTGTACATCAGCCGGGACGCTATCGAGGGTATATTGATTCAGTCGTGTCATAGGTTACATCTAACTACAGTAGTTTACAGCTTGCGGGCTTTCGTCGGCAGATTGTACGTTAGGCATTTGGCGACTTCCAGTGCTTCGCCTTTTGGCAAACGGTACTCCGCTACTAACTGACCTAGGAAAGTACGAGTGTCATCATTGAAACCAGGGGCGTTGTAGGATCCGCCAGTTTCTGTCACTTGCTCACGGAAACGACGAATACCTTCAGGGCGGTCGTGAAACCACCCGCTATCGACTATTTTATTATCAGCTCACCGCTGGTTAACAACAACTACGAACACCGCATTCCCGATTACAGCAACTATATTAAAACCCATGCCGGCGTTTGATCTGCATTATCTGAGGGTAAGTTTGACCTGTATTATCTGAAGATAAAACTGTCTATAATTTCCAGCCAGTATTTTTTACCTCGGTAGCAACCCTCCAGCCATTCACACAGAGGACGAATAAATGAGCTTTATTCACGACGATTTTTTGCTTGATACACCTCAGGCGAAAACTTTGTATCACGATTACGCGGCTGACATGCCCATTATCGATTACCACTGTCACTTACCCCCCGCCCAAGTGGGTGAAAACACGCAGTTTTCCAACCTCTATGCGATTTGGCTGGCAGGCGATCACTACAAGTGGCGTGCCATGCGTTCTAACGGTGTGAGCGAACATTACTGCACCGGTGGCGCCAGTGACTGGGAAAAATTCCAAAAATGGAGTGAAACGGTTCCCCACACCTTACGCAACCCCCTATACCACTGGACTCACTTAGAGTTACGTAAACCTTTTGGTATTACCGACCGCTTGCTTAACGGCTCGAACGCCAAGCAAACCTGGGATGAGTGTAACGAAATGCTGGCCCAACCTGAATTTAGCGCCCGCGGCATCATGCAAAAAGCCAATGTAAAATTGGTGTGTACTACCGACGACCCCATTGACGACTTGGCCCACCATAAGTCTGTCGCCGCCGATGCTAGTTTTAACACTGCCATGTTACCCACCTGGCGGCCAGACCGCGCTATGGCCGTTGAAGACGCCGCAGAGTACAACAATTATATCGACCGTTTAGGTGAAGTGGCCGACGTCACTATTAGTAGTTTTGATGACTTAATCACCGCTTTACGTGTTCGCCACGACTACTTCCAAGAAGCCGGTTGTCGTTTATCTGACCATGGTTTAGAGACCGTTTTCGCGGAAGACTATACCGAAGCCGAAATCAAAGCGATTTTTACTAAAGTGCGCGGTGGCAACGAACTGAGCCAAGACGAAATAAAACAATTTCAGTCGTGTATGTTGGTTGAATTTGCATTGTTAGATCACGAAAAAGGCTGGGTACAGCAGTTCCACATTGGCGCTATTCGCAACAACAACCCTCGCCTGTTCCGCTCGCTCGGCCCAGACACCGGTTTTGACTCCATAGGTGACCATTGTTACGCCAAATCTTTGTCAAAATTCCTTGGCCGTTTAGATGATGAAAACAAACTGGCTAAAACCATTTTGTATAACCTAAACCCACGTGATAACGAAGTTATCGGCACTATGATTGGTAACTTCCAGGACGGCTCTGCCGCTGGCAAGATCCAATTTGGTTCTGGCTGGTGGTTCTTGGATCAAATGGAAGGCATGACCCGTCAAATTGAAGCTTTGAGCCAACTCGGTTTGTTAAGCCGTTTTGTAGGTATGTTAACCGATAGCCGCAGCTTCTTAAGTTACTCACGCCACGAGTACTTCCGTCGCTTGCTGTGCCGTATTTTAGGCCGCGATATGGTTAACGGTTTTGTGCCAGACGATACCGCTATGGTTGGCGCAATGGTGAAGGACATTAGCTTTAATAACGCCAATGAATACTTCCCGTTTGAAGTGCCTAAATAACGGCCAAATTTAAAACGGCTCGCAAGGGTTGTTTAACTTTTAAAATGCTCGCTTCGGCGGGCATTTTTTTTGCCTTCGATTTTTCTCCTAATGAAAAAACCAACCCTTCAATTGGCACTAGGCGAGTGAAGCATCCAGACCTTCGCGGCATACTGTCCATCCTTGGACATAAAAAAGCCCGAGATTTCTCCCGGGCTTTTTACAAATCATTTTACGTCCGCTTAGGGACTATTAACGGTCTACGCGAGCACCGCCACCGCCAACGATTTTTTCAACTTCTTTCAGGCTAGCTGTGGTGGTATCACCAGCAGTGGTCATCGCCAACGCACCATGAGCCGCGCCGTAGTTAACCGCTTTATCAGCGTCGCCGAATTCCATCCAACCGTAAATCAAGCCAGAAGCGAAGCTGTCTCCACCGCCAACGCGGTCCATGATTTCCAGATTTGGGCGATGCTGAGCTTCGAAAAACTCACCGCCAGCCCAAGAGATAGCACCCCAGTCATTAACGGTAGCCGTCTTAACGCCACGTAGAGTGGTTGCAGTCACTTTAAAGTTCGGGAATTCAGAGGTGGCTTTGTCGATCATGGACTTGAACTTGTCGATTTCCAAGTTAGTCAGATTGTCATCAACACCTTCAACGTGGAAACCTAAGCAAGCCGTAAAGTCTTCTTCGTTACCAATCATGACATCAACGTATTGAGCCAAACGACGGTTAACTTCCTGTGCTTTCTTCTCACCACCGATAGACTTCCACAGCGATGGACGATAGTTCAGGTCGTAAGAAATAATGGTGCCGTGCTTTTTAGCCGCGATCATAGCTTCTTCAACAACGTCTGCAGTGGTGGCAGACAGTGCAGCGAAGATACCGCCGGTATGCAACCAACGAACGCCCTTGTTACCGAACAGGTCTTCCCAATCGATGTCGCCTTTCTTCAACTGCGAAACAGCCGTGTGACCACGGTCAGAACAACCTACCGCACCACGAATACCGAAGCCGCGCTCGGTGAAGTTCATGCCGTTACGACAAGCCTGACCCAAGCCATCGTACTCAGCCCACTTGATCATTGGCTCCAAGCCACCCTGAAGAATCAAGTCTTCTACTAAACGACCTACGGGGTTATCTGCCAGTGCCGTTACAATCGCAGTGCGCTTGCCAAAGCAACGACGCAGACCGCGAGCAACGTTGTACTCACCGCCTCCTTCCCATGCACGGAATTGACGAGTGGTGTGGATACGGCCTTCACCTGGATCCAAACGCAACATTACTTCACCCAGTGATACTAGGTCGTATTGGCAGCTTTCTGCCGATTTAATATCTAAAACAGACATAACTGTTCCTCGTATATTTGTTAGTCAAAAAAGGTTTAAAGACTGTTTGCCAGCGCAACAGCTTCTTTTGTTAGGGTGCTGATCTCGCCAAACTTTTTATCGTTAATAAGATCAGATTTAACCATCCAGCTTCCGCCACAGGCGAGAACTTTAGGGAAGGCCAAGTACTCAAGAAGATTCTTGGCGCTGATGCCACCGGTAGGCATAAATTTCATGGTGTGGTACGGGCCTGCCAGCGCTTTAATGGTGTTTAAGCCACCGTAAGCTTCTGCTGGGAAGAACTTCACAACTTCCAAGCCGTAGTTCAAAGCGATTTCTATGTCAGAAGGCGTAGCGATTCCGGGGGTAATCAGAATGCCGTTCTTTGTACAGTAATCAACCACTTTTTCGTTAATGCCAGGAGACACCAAAGAGCTACAGCCTGCATCAACAGCAGCTTTAACTTGGTCGATACTACAAACCGTGCCCGCGATAACCTGGATATTGCCCAGCTTGGCCATGGCTTTCATTGAATCCAAGCCAGCAGCAGTACGGAAAGTAACTTCAGCGCAAGGCAAGCCGCCTTCGATCAGCGCTTCCGCCAAGGGAACTGCATCGGCAGCATCGTTAATGGCAACAACTGGGATAACTTTGAGTTGTCCAATTTTTTCTAGTTCAGCATGCATTGTTTTTTCTCCGTACAAACATGTTTCACATTTCATTAATAATGAATGGCTTATTTTTTTTACTTACAGTTTTACTCAAGGAACATGGCTACTTCGTCAAAGTGCGCGTGCATTGCTGCCGTTGCACCCTCAACATCACGCTCGATCAACGTTTCAACCAGGCGTTCATGGAACCCCTGAACCCCCTCCATTTGAGCGGGTGTCAGGCGCTTGTGTAAGCCCTTCCGAATAGACTCTCGAATGGCTCCACGCAGCGATTCCAGCAAGTGAACCATCATCGTGTTATGGGTAGCATGGGCAATGAGTAGATGAAACTTCACATCAAGATCGGCAAAGGCCTCAGCATCGTGCAGGTTTTCGCGCATCTCGCGAACAACACCGCTGAGACTCTGCAACTCCTCATTGGTACCGCGCTGAATGGCGAGACTCACGCCCTGAAGCTCCAACGCAACGCGAATTTCAGCAAACTCCCACGCTGCCCGGTTGTCTACCTGCATGACACGTTGAAAGTAGTTTAGTAGAGGCTCAGACGTTACAGGCTTTATTTTTGCCCGTTTGCCATTAGCCACCTCGATAATGCCCTGAGCCTCCAAACTTTTTAGAGACTCGCGAATAACGGCTCGGCTAGCGCCGAATCTTTCCGACAATTCGGCAATTGATGGCAAGCTATCGCCGTCAACCAAGTCATTTTCGTCTATATATTTCATTAGCTGCTCGTTTGCCTGGTCAACCAGGGTGAGCGACTTCAATCGAGTCAGCATGGTACTTACTTTCGTAGGTTAGATTTTGAATATTGCCCCAACCGATTGAATTACTGGTCGGCAGGTTATTATAATGCTCGCTATCAACCTATCTGATAGCCTGACCAATATACGACCAAAGCTGTACACTGTCAAGCCAATTTGGCGGCTGACAGAGAGCCTACACTACACTTAATACGGGGCAAAGCTCCCCCAAAACACTATACTTTTCAATAATTTAGATTCGACTGACCTTCAGCCGATGAACTGATTCAAGACAAAGGTGATTGAATGGCACGCATAGCAGCAATTGGCGAAGTAATGGTGGAACTCGCACCCCACCCCAGTACAGACGCCAGCGACAAAGACATCATGGCGCTAGGCTTCGCTGGCGATACTTTTAACACGGCCATTTACATGGCTCGAACCGGCATTCAAACGGAGTATGTCACCCTTCTGGGTGACGACCCCTACAGCGAAAAGATTTTCGACTTAGCCAAGGCTGAAAATGTCGGTACAAGCATGATGGAAACCATGGCAGGCCGCCTGCCAGGAATGTACGTGATTCGTAACTCACCGGATGGCGAGCGAGAGTTTTATTACTGGCGAAAGGAGGCGCGAGCACGTGAACTATTTGCTGCAAAAGCGCACACCGAAAACCTGATCAACCAGCTCAAAGAATGTGACTACGTGTACCTCAGCGGTATTACCCTAGCCATTATCAGCGACCATTCACGCTTAGTACTTTTACGCTTTATTAAAGAATACCGGGCTCAGGGCGGAACATTCTGTTTCGATATAAATTACCGCCCTCGACTCTGGGATAACGACCAAACCATGGCGCAATATGTGATGGCTGAGTTTATGGAGCATACAGATATAGCACTCCTCACTCTGGATGACGAAGCAATGCTGTGGGGTGATGGCTCCATTGATGCAACAATTGAGCGCTATAAAAACAACGGAATTAAAGAGCTGGTATTAAAACGCGGTGCGGAAGAGGTGGTTGCGTATGTGAACGGTGAAAAACTGCGCGTGCCCGTCTCCAAGGTTGATGGCGTTGTTGACACAACCGGCGCAGGGGACTCGTTTAACGCTGGCTATTTATCGGCGCGGGCGCAAGGGTTTTCCTATGAAGATGCCGCACGCCATGGAATTCATGTGGCATCGATTGTTATTCGTAACCGTGGCGCTATTGTCAAGAAAGCGAGCTTTAACGGTATGTATAATGGGCTGAATTAGTCACCCTACCCCAGCATACAAAAAGCCTCGGCGTTAAAGCCGAGGCTTTTTTGAAGCCGGTAACCTTAAATCACATCCCCTTGGAATCATCCTGCCAATGCGATTATCGACTAACCATAGCTGAGCAGAAACCACTGTGAATTAGCGCCAACGTTTTTGTAGCGATCAAGCGCACCTAAAAAGGAGCATTTAAAAAAAGTAACGATCACACGGACTCAAAGAACCTAAAACAAACGAAGGTCACCAATTACTGGCTCACCAACACCTCTACACTTTTTGATACTGCAGTACCGTCTCTAAACTCGCCATTCCCGCCGGCACATCCACGTGGTAACCCAAATCATTAAAAGTGGAACCAAATGCGTGAATGGTACGAAACAAGTTATGTACTCGGCATTGCTCTCCCATCTGCCCTATTCGAACAATTGGCGGCCCAAAAGAGCCCGCAATTTCAACCAGATAATTTTTTGATATGTGGCTGCAAATGGCTTTCCCGTCTAACCCGCTGGGCACACGTATACCCACTACCGAATTTAGCCGCGCTCGCTTTGGCACGTACAATTCCAAGCCCAACGTTTCGATTGACCTCTGCAAACCTTCCGAACATTTTTCGTGCCGCTCAAAACGCTTTTCTAATGTTTCATTGCACACCAAGCGCATCGCTTCGTGGAGTGCAAGCAAGCCCGATACAGGTGCGGTGTAATGGTAAGACCCTCCATGCCAAAATTTTGTAGCCAAACGGGCATCTAAGGTCCATTGCGGTAATAGGCCTTCACGCTGATCAACTCTCGTCCACGCCTTCTCCGAGAAGGCAACCAACGAAACACCGGGGATAGAACTCAAACCTTTTTGGCCACCGGTTATAACGGCATCAATATACCAATCGTCCATATTTAACGGTAATGTCGATAACGTACAAACCGCATCGACCACAAGGCATGCACCAAACTCTTTCGCAAGCTCACCAATTTCCTTTAGCTGATGATTAAGGGTGGTGTTTGAAGTTTCCCCCTGCACAACGGTAATCACTTCCGGCTGCATTTGTTCGAGCAGGTTACGCACCTGTGACGGATCTACACTTTCGCTTTCAGGCACCGTTAGCTTTTCAACCACGCCCCCTGAACGCACCGCCATTTCAGCAAGGCGGCTGGAGAAAAACCCGTTACAAATACTCAGCACACGAGTGCCCTTCCACACCAAATTGGCCACGGCCATTTCCATTGCCGCTGAGCCAGGCCCGGCGACACCGACTATCCAGGGGGACTCTGTTTGAAATATATAACCGGCCATGCTCTTCACCTGGCCAATAATTTCAGTCATGGTTTCCCCTAAATGGTTAATCACTATGCCATTCGCCTGAGCGACAGCTTCAGGGATAGGAACAGGACCTGCGCCCATCATTAACAATGGCTCTTCAGGAAGAATGCGATCGAGGGTTTTAACCTGGGGACGGGAAATTTTCATAGGATATTGCGGCGAATAAAAAAGACGCATAATAGCACGGAAAGGTGTGTACAGCGTTCGACCTTAACAAGGGCGGCGTGCACACACTGGAACATTAACGTTTAAAGCTTTGCAGCCATGCTGAGATATTCTCGTCTGGCACCGTCAACGGACGACGAACCTCCGGGTATTTGGGATATCCCCCCACATCACTCTGACTATCGATAATACGACTGCTACGTGACTTATAGCTATCGATAATTCGTTGATCAACCTCATCCCTGTCCCAGGGCCTTGCACCGGCATTGGCGAGCACACTTTTTTCAACGCGGTTAACATTCATCGCCTTCAAACCTTCCGGCCAAACGGGCGGTGCTTCAAGTAACTTCACTGCACTACCCCTGTGAGGCATGGGCTTCTGTTGCAAATTAAATACTTTATTATCGCGCAAATACACATCACCACTACCGTAGACCAAAGCCAAATCAGAGTAGGTGTCGCGACCATAACGCAGCACATTGCCAACTACGGCTATTTTGGGGTTTCCAGGCTGCAGGCTCGAGCGCTCCCACTCATCAATTATATAGTCAACATACACCGCGTGATTGCCAACGTTGTACATTAAATTATTCACCACTACGCCAGTAGCATGGGATTTAAAGTAGGGGTTTCTGCGGTCATTGCTAATGAACAAATTTCCGAGCACAGCAACGTTTTTTACGTAGTCATGCACCAAAAGCCCTTTGGAATGCCGACCCTTTTCATGGGAGGCATAGTCCAATGCTTCGGCAACAATGCAATTAGAAAAAGTTACGTCAGATGCTGAATACCCCCAGCCTTTGGTTCGCTGCCCAGTCGCCGAAAAATTTTCGTCTACCGCCCAGCTGACCGACACGTGGTCTATATGGACGCGCTTTGCATTCCCGCGCGAAACTGCAATTCCATCGGTATCCCAACCGGAGAGGGGCGACTCAAAATTATCACCTGGGCGCACACGAATATGCTCAATACGTATATCGTGAGCGCGAACCAATAATCCGCCACGAATAATGGTAATACCGGGCGAGGGTGCGGTTTGACCTGCGAGGGTTAAATGAGGCTGAGAAATTTTAAGCTTTTCCCCCTTCAAATCGATAACACCGCCGACCTCAAACACGACAACTCTAGGCCCCGATTGCTGCAACGCCCAAGCAAGCGAGCCCGCCCCCTTAGGCGCTAAGTTGGTTACCTTGAGAACCCGGCCTCCCAAACCACCAACGGTATCCAAGCCAAAACCCTTAGCTTGCTCTAGACTCAACGCAGATACAGGGCCGGCCTTCTGCCCATAAAGCGAAAGGCTGAAGCTAATAAGAAAGAAAAAAGAGACGTATCGCAAAAAAACACCACTCTAATACCCGACACAAAAAGCTCCTGTGCGTTTTACGGAGCGCCTACAACATTGGTTTGCCGCGTTTACATAACTGAATAGAAAAGCCCCACGGGTCTTTAAGCATTTTAAGGTGAGTGCCATCGGCAAGCTGTAAATCATCCACTTCCTGGCAACCCGCGCCAATCAAACGCTCAGCATCGACAACTGGGTCATGGCTAACAAAGGCCAAATGCAACTGTAACGGATTCATATTAGCGTATTCTGGTACCTCTTCAGGTGGATTGCAGTAAATCTCAATCATTACCTGCCCAGTCTCATCGGCCAGAAAGTGCGTATTAGGCGCTTGGTCAAACTTGTGCTTAACCGTAAAACCAAGGTTCTTGCAGTACCAAGCTGCTATTTCGACAGGCTCAGTCACATTAAAAGCAAAATGTTCAATCTTCATTGTTAACCTCTATTCAGTATAGTAATTGGCTGATGATTTGATACCGACGTATCCTGCGCAGATTCAAGTAAAGCGCAATATACTCGAAAGCAGCCAGAGAAACCCCGCAGCTTACCCCACGCATGAAGCGGCTTGACCTGCGTCAAGCAGGTTGGTAATCGCTACCGGGCCGCCCCCTAGCTGGAAAACGTGGATATACTGCTGTAGCAGCCGTTCAGCGCCAATTTAGATACCCCAAACCGACAAGAAAGGAGTCCTATTACGCTGGCTACCAAACGAACGCCTATGGCTAGCTGGCTATTGAAAAACCAACCCCAAAATGTAATTATGCGTTGACAATTGGTATTACCAATCACAAATTTGGATATGCCAATTCATGGTATATCCTTTTTGAAGAAAATGGCACTTACTGTAACGTCTATTGGCTGAGCTTCTAAGAGGCTAACACCTCTCATAACTCACTCTCTTGCCACAGTAATGGACCAGCTAACAATAACCCTTTAACAAGACAGACTATTACAATGACTAAAGAAAAACCAAAGGTCGGGAACTACCGATTCAGAATATTAGCATTGCTGATGTTTGCGACCACGATCAACTATTTTGACCGAAGCATCATCGGCGTCTTGGCTCCAACCCTTGAGAAAATGTTCGACTGGAGTAATAACGATTACGCCAACATCATGATCTCTTTTAAGGTTGCATACGCAATTGGTATGTTGAGCATGGGTAGCCTTATTGACAAGCTGGGCACCAAGAAAGGCTACACCCTTTCAATCGGTATCTGGAGTGTTTTCGGCATGGCGCACGCCCTGGTTCAACCAGGCTTTAGTGTTATTGGTTTTGCGGTTGCCCGATTCGGCCTCGGCTTTGGTGAAGCAGGTAACTTCCCTGCTGCCGTTAAAACCGTTGGTGAATGGTACCCGAAAAAAGACCGTGCTTTCGCCACCGGCCTGTTTAACGCAGCCACCAGTATCGGCGCCATCGCGGCCCCGTTTGTTATCACCTGGATTGTTGCTGAAGATGGTACTAACTGGCAGATTCCCTTCCTGATTACCGGTGCTCTAAGTAGCTTATGGGTATTCCTCTGGTTGCGCACCTACAAAAAGCCACACGAGCACCCTAAAGTTTCACCTGAAGAACTGGCCTACATTAATAGTGACTCCGAAGCGGAAGGCGACGACTCAGAAGAAAGCCTGCCATGGCTAAAAGTTGCTCAAACTCGTGAAGCTTGGGCATTCGGTGTTGCCAAAATGACAGACGCCGTATGGTGGTTCTACCTGTTCTGGGGTGCAAAGTTCCTTGCCGACGCACACGGAGTAGACATCAAGAGTATCGCCCTGCCTTTCTTCGTTATCTACGCACTTGCAGATGGCGGTAGTATCTTTGGTGGCTATTTGTCAGGCTTCTTTATGCGCCGCGGCTGGACAGTAAACAAGGCACGTAAAATGACGCTGCTTTTCTGCGCCTTAGCCATTTTACCCGTTTGTTATGTCGCCATCACCGAGAGTAAGTGGGTTGCCATCCTCCTTATTGGCCTCGGGGCAGCAGGCCACCAAGCTTGGTCAGCAAACATATTCACCTTGGTATCCGATGTAATGCCAAAGAAAGCCACAGCATCTGTGGTAGGTATTGGCGGTATGGTAGGTGCAGTGGCCGGTATGATCGGCGATAAAATCCTGGGTAAGACACTCGACGCAGCCGGTAACGATGGTTATTTCTGGGCTTTCCTAATAGCGGGCTCTTGCTACCTGGTTATTCTCGGCATTGTTCACTTAATGATGCCTAAGATGACCCCACTGGATAACAACCTTAAGCACATAAAAGAAAGCTAAGTATTTTTGCTAATAGGTTAGTAAATAACACCCCATCAAATCTCACGATTTGATGGGGTGTTTTGTTTCTAGCCGCATTATTGTACCGCTCGATTAATTACTGTCCGCCAATCTACCTAACCCCTTCTAGCACCACGCTTTCAATGCACCAACAGCCGCCCCTACAAAATTACCGACAAACGCAGTGTGCATAATCGCACTCCCTGAAAGCTACAATTGTTGGGCCCCATCAGATGGGATCAAGGAAACTAGCTACCCATATAGGCTTTAACGGCCCTTATATTTTCACCCGACTAAATTGACACTGTGTGCACCAGTATAAATTCTGCGACCCATACCGCCCGTAATAAAATCACTACCCAGGTTAGAGAGCATCTGCCTGATACTTTTCAACCTAGATGTCTATTTATTAACAGGCACAAAAAAGGCCGCTTAAAGCGGCCTTTTTCTTAGCGCAGACTGTAGATTACTCTACAACCTTAGCTACAACACCAGCACCAACGGTACGGCCGCCTTCACGAATCGCGAAGCGCAGGCCATCTTCCATGGCGATTGGAGCGATCAGAGTAACAACCATTTGAATGTTGTCCCCTGGCATTACCATTTCAACGCCTTCTGGCAACTCACAAGCACCGGTTACGTCAGTCGTACGGAAGTAGAACTGTGGACGATAGCCTTTAAAGAATGGCGTGTGACGACCACCTTCATCTTTAGACAGAACATAAACTTCTGCTTCGAACTTGGTGTGTGGAGTGATAGTACCTGGCTTAGCCAGTACCTGACCACGTTCAACATCTTCACGCTTGGTACCACGTAGCAATACACCAACGTTCTCACCTGCACGACCTTCGTCAAGCAGCTTGCGGAACATTTCAACACCAGTACAGGTCGTCTTGGTAGTATCCTTAATACCAATGATTTCCATTTCTTCACCAACGTTGATGATGCCTCGCTCAACACGGCCGGTTACAACAGTACCGCGACCAGAGATAGAGAATACATCTTCGATAGGCATCAAGAACGGCTGATCAATAGCGCGCTCAGGCTGCGGAATGTAGGAATCCAGAGCTTCAACCAGCTTCTTCACAGCGGTAGTACCCAACTCGTGGTCATCTTCGCCATTAAGGGCCATCAATGCAGAACCAGCAATGATTGGAGTATCGTCGCCAGGGAATTCGTAGGCATCTAACAGCTCACGCAATTCCATTTCAACCAGCTCTAACATTTCGTTGTATTCATCAGAACCAACACCGCCACAGTCATCAGCCAGCAGGTCAGCTTTGTTCAGGAATACCAGAATAAACGGTACACCTACCTGACGAGACAGGAGGATGTGCTCACGCGTCTGAGGCATAGGGCCGTCAGTTGCACCACAAACCAGAATAGCGCCATCCATCTGAGCAGCACCCGTAATCATGTTTTTCACGTAGTCGGCGTGCCCTGGGCAGTCAACGTGCGCGTAGTGACGCTCTGGAGAGTCGTACTCAACGTGTGAAGTTGCAATAGTAATACCGCGCTCACGCTCTTCTGGAGCATTATCGATACCGTCAAAAGCTACAGCTTCACCGCCCCATACTTCTGCACATACGCGAGTAAGAGCCGCTGTTAAAGTTGTTTTACCGTGGTCAACGTGACCAATGGTACCAACGTTTACGTGTGGTTTATTACGTTCAAATTTCTCTTTAGCCACTGTTTTGTTCCTCTAAATATTTTGAACTTTAAAATACGAATTGGGGAGATTAACCGCCGGTTCTGTTTTTAGCGATGATGTCTTCCGCAACATTATTTGGTGCTTCAGCGTAACGCTCAAACTCCATGGTGAAGGTCGCACGACCTTGAGTTGCTGAACGCAGATCAGTGGCATAGCCAAACATTTCAGCCAGAGGCACTTCCGCGTTAACAACTTTACCTGAAGGGTTTTCATCCATTCCCTGAATCATACCTCGACGTCTGTTAAGGTCGCCCACAACATCGCCCATGTTTTCTTCAGGTGTTACGATTTCTACCTTCATCATTGGCTCAAGCAGTACAGCTCCGCCTTCCTGCGCCAATTTCTTAGCCGCCATTGAGCCAGCAATTTTAAAGGCCATTTCGCTGGAGTCAACATCGTGGTATGACCCATCATACAGCGTCGCCTTTAGCCCCAATAGCGGGTATCCGGCAACTACACCATTTTGCATTTGCTCGGATATACCCTTTTCAACGGCCGGAATATATTCCTTAGGAACAGCTCCACCGACAATTTCGTTGACAAATTCTAGGCCTTCCGCGTTTGAATCTTCAGCCGGTTCGAATTTGAGCCATACATGCCCAAACTGGCCTCGCCCACCCGACTGACGAATAAACTTCCCTTCAATTTTACTGCTACGCGTAATGCGCTCACGATAAGCCACCTGCGGCTTACCGATATTAGCCTCAACGCTGAACTCACGGCGCATACGGTCAACAATTATATCGAGGTGCAGCTCGCCCATGCCCGAAATAATCGTTTGCCCGGTCTCCTCGTCAGTTTTAACGCGAAACGAAGGGTCTTCTTGCGCCAGCTTACCAAGCGCAACCCCCATCTTTTCTTGGTCTGCTTGGGATCTGGGCTCTACCGCAACCGAAATAACCGGCTCCGGGAACTCCATACGTTCAAGCACAATTCTCTTCTGCTCTGAACAGAGCGTGTCGCCGGTAGTGACATCTTTCAGTCCGATAGCCGCCGCGATGTCACCCGCCAACACTTCTTTAATTTCTTCGCGGCTGTTGGAGTGCATCTGCACCATCCGACCTACGCGTTCTTTCTTTTGCTTTACAGAATTGTAAACCGCTGTACCACTTGCTAACGTCCCCGAATACACACGGAAAAAAGTTAACGTACCAACGAATGGGTCTGTTGCAATTTTAAATGCCAAAGCCGCAAAAGGCTGGTCATCGTCCGCGCTTCTCGTGGCACGAGTCTCTCCATCCTCCAGCGTACCCTCAATAGCTTTTACTTCCGTTGGCGCGGGCAAATATTCAACCACCGCATCCAATACAGCCTGCACACCTTTATTTTTAAAGGCCGAACCACCCAGCACCGGTACAATCTCGTTAGCCAGGGTGCGGATACGTATACCTGCCTTAATTTCCTCTTCGCTGAGCTCACCACCTTCTAGGTATTTAGTCATCAGCTCATCATTGGCTTCAGCAGCAGCTTCTACCAAGTTTTCTCGCATATCACCACACTGCGCCTTCAGCTCTTCTGGAATTTCAGCGTAGTCAAAAGTCATTCCCTGGTCGCCTTCATTCCAGAGAATAGCTTTCATTTTCACTAGGTCGACAACACCCTTGAAATTCTCTTCCGCACCAATTGTCATTTGTAACGGCACGGCTTTGGCGCCCAAACGTTCGCCTAATTGATCGATTACCATTTGATAATCTGCGCCGGCACGATCCATTTTATTTACGAACACCATGCGCGGCACTTCGTATTTGTTGGCCTGACGCCATACTGTCTCTGTTTGCGGTTGTACACCAGACGAACCACAAAGTACCACTACAGCACCATCTAACACACGCAGAGAACGTTCAACCTCAATCGTGAAATCCACGTGTCCCGGCGTATCAATAATATTGATACGATGCTGATCAAACTGCTTCTGCATACCGGACCAAAAGCAAGTCGTAGCTGCAGAAGTAATAGTAATTCCACGTTCCTGCTCTTGTTCCATCCAGTCCATGGTGGCAGCACCATCATGAACCTCGCCAATTTTATGGGACAATCCAGTATAAAAAAGAACGCGTTCAGTGGTCGTCGTTTTACCCGCATCAACGTGCGCACATATACCGATATTTCGGTAACGTGCTATTGGGGTTTTACGTGCCACGACTGTTTCTCCAAATACCGGTGGAATTCACAAACTAACAAAACTCTCTAGACTTTACCGCATTTTTTCGCAATCAAAACGCTAAAAGGCAGCTTGTGGCTGCCTTCTGCTGCAAGTACTTAAACTATCGCGAATTAAATTGCGAAACGCAGTAGAGGTTTTAGAAGCGGAAGTGCGAGAACGCCTTGTTCGCTTCAGCCATGCGGTGAACATCTTCACGTTTTTTAACCGCACCACCTTTGCTTTGGGAAGCATCAATCAGCTCACCAGCCAAACGCTGAGGCATGGATTTTTCACCACGACTACGCGAGTATTCTACCAACCAACGCATAGCCAAGGCTTCACGACGAGAAGGACGAACTTCAACAGGTACCTGATAAGTAGCACCACCTACACGGCGGGACTTAACTTCCACCAACGGTGCAATATTCTCCAAAGCTTCGCCGAAAATTTCCAGCGGATCTTTGTTCATTTTTTCCCGTACCAGTTCTAACGCACCGTAAACGATACGCTCAGCTACAGATTTTTTACCACTAACCATCACGTGGTTCATAAACTTGGCCAAAGTCACGTTACCAAATTTCGGATCTGGTAATACTTCGCGCTTGGCGACAACTCTTCTTCTAGGCATGTTATTAACTCACCAATTACTCATGAATTCAGGTTAACCCGGGACGCTGAGTATGCTCTGCTGTTTTGTAGATAAATCTATAAAATCAGAACCGCCCGGCCTTACTGGTTCGGCTTAAAAACGCTGATGGTAAGCGACCTTACTTAGGACGCTTAGTACCATACTTAGAACGACCTTGCTTACGATCGCTAACGCCAGACGTATCCAGGGAACCACGAACGGTGTGATAGCGAACACCCGGCAGGTCTTTTACACGACCACCGCGGATCAATACAACACTGTGTTCCTGAAGATTATGACCTTCACCACCAATGTAGGAAGATACTTCAAAACCGTTAGTCAAACGTACACGACATACTTTACGTAGTGCAGAGTTTGGCTTTTTCGGTGTAGTCGTATAAACACGAGTACAAACACCACGGCGTTGAGGACATGCTTCCAAAGCACGAACGTCACTCGTCTGAACCTTGCGTTTTCTCGGCTTACGAACCAACTGATTGATCGTTGCCATGAAACTTAACTCCAAAAATTAATCATGTTTCCGTTCCGAAATAACGAAATCTGGAAACCATTTCACTAAAAACGGGCATTATCTGCCCCCCACCATATATAGCGGGTGGCGCATTGTAATGACACCACCCTCCATCGTCAACATTTAAACCCTCGCATTGCGAGGGTTTGTCAACAGCCTTACACCCCGGACTTTAAAGCCTGGGTTAAAGCTGCTTCTACCTCAGCTGCACTTACGCCATCACTTGGAGCGGCTTTTTCTTCGCGTCTGCGACGACGCTCACTGTGATAAGTCAAGCCCGTACCGGCTGGAATCAATCGCCCAACTACAACGTTTTCTTTCAAACCACGCAACTTATCAAGCTTACCGGTAACCGCTGCTTCTGTAAGAACGCGCGTTGTTTCCTGGAATGAAGCAGCGGATATAAACGATTCCGTTGCCAACGATGCCTTAGTGATACCCAACAACTGGCGCTCATACTGAGCGGGCTGACGGCTATCGGCACGTAATTTTTCATTGTGCTCCAATACACGCTGGTACTCAGCTTGCTCACCTTTAACAAAATCAGAATCACCCATAACGGTAATTTCAGCTTTGCGTAACATCTGGCGAACGATAACCTCAATATGCTTGTCGTTAATTTTCACACCCTGGAGGCGATAAACCTCCTGGATTTCATTAACGATGTATCGAGCCAAAGCCTCAACACCCTGTAACCGTAAAATATCGTGCGGATTACTGGGGCCGTCGGATACGACTTCACCTTTTGCTACCGTCTCCCCTTCAAACACGGTCAATTGACGATGCTTAGGGATCAATACTTCATAGTGCGTTGATCCATCGGCCAATAAAACACCATTCGCGGGAGTAATAACCAGGCGACGCTTGCCTTTTGTTTCCTTACCAAAGGACACCGTACCGGAGATTTCGGCCAAAATTGAAGGCTCTTTCGGCTTACGCGCTTCAAATAGGTCGGCAACACGCGGCAAACCACCGGTGATATCACGAGTCTTAGAGCCTTCCTGCGGAATACGCGCAATAACGGTACCAACACCAATCTGGTCACCATCACTAAGGTTGAGTATCGCCTTACCTGGAAGCAGGTAATGTGCGGGCTGGTTTGAGTTAGCCAAAGTCAACTCATTACCGTTTGCATCAACTAGCGTAATACCAGGTTTTAGATCTTTACCTGCGGCAGGTCGCTCTGCAGGATCGATAACTTCGATACTGGACAGTCCTGTCAGGTCATCTGTTTGTTTGCGAACCGACAACCCTTCTTCCATACCGGTCATGGCAACTGTACCCGCCACTTCGGTAATGATGGGGTGGGTGTGCGGATCCCATTTCGCAACAACGGAACCGCCTTCAACGGCCTCACCGTCTTTAACAGAAATAACGGCACCGTATGGCACCTTATAACGCTCTCGCTCGCGGCCGGAGCCGTCGGCTACAGCAAGCTCACCGGAACGGCTTACCGCCACCAGATCACCGGCTGCACGCGTTACCACTTTGAGGTTATGTAAACGGACTGTACCTTCCTGCTTAACCTGAATGCTATCTGCAGCAGACGCTCGAGACGCCGCACCACCAATGTGGAAAGTACGCATGGTCAGCTGTGTTCCTGGCTCACCAATAGACTGAGCAGCGATAACACCAACAGCTTCACCGATATTTGCACGATGGCCGCGAGCTAGATCACGACCGTAGCACTGAGCACAAATACCATAACGAGACTCACACCTAATCGCAGAGCGAACAATAACTTCGTCGATGCCCATACCTTCTACGCGCTCGACCCACTTCTCATCGATAATGGTTCCGGCCGGAATCAGTATTTCGTCGCTGCCCGGGCGAATAACATCTTGCGCAACAACACGACCAAGGATTCGCTCACCCAGCGTCTCGATGATGTCACCACCTTCGATCACTGGTGTCATAATCAGGCCTTGATCAGTACCGCAATCATTAACCTTAATAACAACGTCCTGAGCAACGTCTACCAAGCGACGAGTCAGGTAACCCGAGTTCGCGGTTTTCAATGCTGTATCGGCCAAACCTTTACGAGCACCGTGAGTAGAGATGAAGTACTGAAGTACGTTCAAACCTTCGCGGAAGTTTGCAACAATTGGCGTTTCAATAATGGAGCCATCCGGACGAGCCATCAAGCCACGCATACCGGCCAACTGGCGAATCTGTGCGGGTGAACCACGGGCACCAGAGTCAGCATACATAAACACCGAGTTGTAGGAGTCTTGCATTTCCTCTTTGCCATCGCGATTGATAACGGCTTCTTTCGAAATGCCCTCCATCATTGATTTAGCCACCAAGTCGTTCGCACGCGACCAAATATCAATAACTTTGTTGTACTTCTCGCCCTGAGTTACAAGACCCGATGCAAATTGCGATTCGATTTCTTTTACTTCGGCATCAGCACTATCAACAATGCCCGCTTTTGCGGTAGGAATTTCGAAGTCGTTAACACCAATGGATGCACCTGATTTAGTACTGAAGTCATAGCCCATGTACATCAGCTGATCAGCAAAGATCACCGTGGCTTTCAACCCAACAATTCGGTAGCAGAAGTTAATAACCCCCGAAATTGCCTTTTTAACCATCGCCTTGTTAACCATTTCGAACGGAATACCGTCAGGCACAATCTCCCAAAGCAGTATACGGCCAACGGTGGTATCTACGATGTAGGTCTTTTCTACTCTTTCACCGTCTTCACGCAGAGTAACTTCATCTATTCGAACTTTAACTCTGGCCTGCAAACCAAGCTGCTTAGCATAGAAAGCACGAGACACTTCCTTAGTGTCGGAGAACACCATGCCTTCACCAAGGTCATTGATGCGCTCACGTGTCATCCAGTAAAGGCCAAGTACAACATCCTGCGAAGGCACGATGATCGGCTCACCTGACGCAGGCGACAAAATATTGTTTGTCGACATCATCAACGCACGCGCTTCCAGCTGGGCTTCCAGCGTTAAGGGTACGTGAACAGCCATCTGGTCACCGTCAAAGTCGGCGTTATAGGCCGCACACACAAGTGGGTGCAACTGAATCGCTTTACCTTCAATCAATACAGGTTCAAACGCCTGAATACCCAAACGGTGAAGTGTTGGTGCACGGTTTAGTAATACCGGGTGCTCACGAATAACTTCGTCAAGAATATCCCAAACAACGGGCTCTTCACGCTCAACCATTTTCTTGGCTGCTTTAATCGTGGTGGCAAGGCCTCGTAATTCTAGCTTGCTGAAAATAAACGGCTTGAATAATTCGAGCGCCATTTTTTTAGGCAGACCACACTGATGCAGACGCAAAGTGGGGCCCGTCACAATCACCGATCGACCGGAGTAGTCGACACGCTTTCCAAGTAGGTTCTGACGGAAACGCCCCTGCTTACCTTTAATCATATCGGCAAGAGATTTCAATGGACGCTTATTGGAACCGGTAATGGCGCGCCCGCGGCGGCCGTTATCCAGCAGTGCATCCACCGCTTCTTGAAGCATACGCTTTTCGTTGCGCACGATAATATCGGGAGCATTCAGATCGAGTAAGCGCTTCAACCGGTTATTACGGTTAATAACACGGCGGTACAGGTCATTCAGGTCAGACGTTGCAAAACGTCCACCATCTAGCGGCACCAATGGTCGCAAATCAGGCGGCAGTATTGGCAATGCTTCCAGAATCATCCACTCAGGCTTGTTACCCGACTGCAAGAAGGCTTCCAGCAACTTCAAGCGCTTAGAAAGCTTTTTAATCTTGGTTTCAGAATTGGTGTTCGGGATTTCATCACGCAATGTTTGCGCGTCTTTTTCCAGGTCAATATCGCGAACCAACTGCTGAATTGCTTCAGCACCCATCTTCGCGTCAAACTCATCACCAAACTCTTCCATGGCTTCAAAGTACTGCTCGTCTGTCAGTAATTGGCCACGCTCCAAGGTAGTCATACCCGGATCGGTCACGACGAATGATTCAAAGTAGAGTACGCGTTCAATACTGCGCAAAGTCATGTCTAGCAGCAAACCAATACGGCTTGGCAGCGATTTCAAGAACCAAATATGGGCTGTAGGACACGCCAGCTCTATGTGGCCCATACGCTCACGACGCACTTTCGCCAGTGTTACTTCTACACCACATTTTTCACAGATAATGCCGCGATGCTTCATGCGCTTATATTTACCGCACAAACACTCGTAATCTTTTACTGGGCCAAAAATTTTGGCACAGAACAAACCCTCGCGCTCCGGCTTAAAGGTTCGGTAATTAATGGTCTCTGGTTTTCTCACTTCGCCAAACGACCAGGAACGAATCATTTCAGGAGACGCAAGCCCGATGCGAATACCATCGAACTCGTCATTTGGCCCTTGATTCTTCAACAAATTTAATAAGTCTTTCAAAGCTGCTCCTCCAGTGGGTGCCTACGCACAGTGGGCGAAATACCTTCGGTGATTTCGCCCACCACCGTTTGATTTGTAAAATTTACGAATCTTGCTCAAGCTCGATGTTGATGCCCAAAGACCGAATTTCTTTAACTAATACGTTAAAGGATTCCGGCATTCCAGGCTCCATGCGGTGGTCGCCATCAACGATGTTTTTATACATCTTGGTTCGGCCATTCACATCATCCGACTTCACTGTGAGCATTTCTTGTAGGGTATAGGCAGCACCATATGCTTCCAGCGCCCACACTTCCATCTCACCGAATCGCTGGCCACCAAACTGTGCTTTACCACCCAGCGGCTGCTGAGTAACAAGACTGTAAGAACCAGTGGAACGAGCATGCATCTTGTCATCAACCAAGTGGTTGAGTTTGAGCATATACATATAGCCCACAGTAACCGGACGCAAGAATGCATCACCTGTTCGACCATCAAACAACGTCATCTGGCCAGAGTCAGGCATATCCGCTAATCGCAGTAGCTCTTTGATTTCACTTTCCGCTGCACCATCAAAAGCACGGGTAGCCATAGGCACACCGCCCTTCAGGTTCTCAGCCAACTCAAGTAGCTCAGCGTCGGTGAAAGTATCCAGAGCTTCTTTTTTATAGGACTCACCAATATCGTTATAAACTTTGCCAAGCAAATCACGCAACTTAACAACAGCATTTTGCTGCTCCAGCATATTGCCGATCTTGCGACCCAAACCTTTGGAAGCCAACCCTAGGTGAGTCTCCAAGATCTGACCAACATTCATTCGCGAAGGCACGCCGAGCGGGTTAAGAACGATATCGATGGGATCGCCGTTTTCATCATAAGGCATATCTTCTACCGGCATGATCACCGAGATAACACCTTTGTTTCCGTGACGACCAGCCATCTTGTCACCAGGCTGAATACGACGCTTGATAGCAAGATAAACCTTAACAATCTTCAGTACACCAGGCGCCAGATCATCACCGGTTTCCAGCTTGCGCTTCTTATCTTCAAAGCGCTCGTCCAGATCTTTCCGGCGCTCAGCTAATTGCTGCTCAGCTGCGTCCAACTGTTCGTTAAGCACATCGTCAGCCATACGAACCTTGAACCAGTCATCTTTTTCCAGCTCGTCCAGCATTTCGTCGGTAACATCAGCACCTCTCTTAACGACCATGCCGCCTGAAGCCTTTTGTCCAACCAGCGCAGTACGCAAACGCGCGTATGTGGCGCCCTCAACGATGCGGTACTCTTCGTTCAAATCCTTGCGAACCTGATCGAGCTGAGACTTTTCGATTTCAAGAGAGCGCTGGTCTTTTTCCAAACCATCACGCGTAAATACCTGAACATCAATAACGGTACCCTTCACGGAGGAAGGTACGCGCTGAGAGGTATCCTTAACATCGGACGCTTTTTCACCGAAGATCGCACGCAGCAGCTTTTCTTCTGGAGTCAGCTGGGTTTCACCCTTAGGGGTAACCTTGCCCACCAGAATATCGCCCGCAACAACTTCAGCGCCAACATAAACAATGCCCGACTCATCCAGCTTGGCGAGCGCGCCTTCACCTACATTGGGAATATCGGCAGTAATTTCTTCGCTACCCAACTTCGTGTCACGAGCAATACACGTCAGCTCCTGAATGTGGATAGTGGTGAAACGATCTTCCTGTACAACACGCTCGGAAACCAGAATGGAATCCTCGAAGTTGTAACCGTTCCAGGTCATAAAGGCGATACGCATATTCTGCCCAAGCGCCAACTCACCCAGATCCACGGAAGGACCATCAGCAAGAATGTCGCCACGCGCAATCGCATCCCCCGTAGACACGATTGGACGCTGATTAATACAGGTGTTCTGGTTAGAACGGGTGTATTTAGTCAAATTGTAAATATCAACACCGGCATCACCCGCTTCAGTCTCTTCGTGAGAAGCACGTACAACAATCCGGCCAGCATCAACACTCTCAATTTTTCCGCCACGCTTAGCAACAACACACACACCAGAGTCACGCGCTACGTTGCGCTCCATACCGGTTCCAACTACAGGCTTGTCGGCCTTCAGAGTAGGTACAGCCTGGCGCTGCATGTTCGAGCCCATCAATGCACGGTTCGCATCATCGTGCTCAAGGAACGGAATCAAAGATGCCGCCACCGATACAACCTGACGTGGCGAGACATCCATATACTGCACATCGGATGCTGCCTTGAGCGTAAATTCATTCTGATATCGAACGGACACAAGCTCTTCAGTCAACTCATCAGCGTCATTTGTTGCCGCAGATGCCTGCGCAATAACATACTGAGCTTCATTAATGGCGGACAGGTATTCAATATCGTCGGTAAGCTTGCCATCAACAACTTTGCGGTGTGGGCTTTCCAAAAAGCCGTAACTGTTGGTGCGAGCATAAGTAGCCAACGAGTTAATCAAACCAATGTTTGGTCCTTCAGGTGTCTCAATTGGGCACACGCGACCATAGTGTGTTGGATGAACATCTCGCACTTCAAAGCCTGCACGCTCACGGGTTAAACCCCCTGGGCCAAGCGCAGATACACGGCGCTTATGCGTAACTTCAGAAAGTGGATTGTTCTGATCCATAAACTGCGACAACTGCGAAGAGCCGAAGAACTCCTTAACAGCAGCCGCTACAGGCTTGGCGTTAATCAGATCCTGCGGCATCAAACCTTCACTTTCAGCCATTGATAAACGCTCTTTTACAGCGCGTTCAACACGAACAAGCCCCACACGGAACTGATTCTCGGCCATTTCACCAACAGAACGCACACGCCGGTTACCCAAGTGGTCGATATCATCGACAGATCCTTGGCCGTTGCGGATATGGATAAGCGTTTTAAGCACATCAACGATATCTTCACGCGACAACGTTCCCTCACCGGTCTCGGAGTCGTGCCCAAGGCGGCGATTGAATTTCATGCGGCCAACTGCAGACAAGTCGTAACGCTCTGAACTGAAAAACAAATTCTGGAAAAGCGCTTCAGCCGACTCTTTGGTAGGCGGCTCACCGGGACGCATCATTCGGTATATTTCTACCAGCGCCTCTAGCTCTGTACGAGTTGGATCTGCACGCAACGTGTCAGAAACAAACGACCCGCAATCCAGCTCATTGGTGTATAGCGTTTCGAACTCGCCAACATCGGCTTTCTGCAAACCTTCAATTACTTCTTCAGTAATTTCGGTGTTGCATTCAAACAGTACTTCACCGGTACCGGTGTCGATAATGTTTTTCGCCAAAGTTCGACCGAGCAAGTACTCGGCGGGAAGATTTAGCTCAGTAACGCCCGCTTTTTCCAGCACCCGAATATGACGGGCAGTAATCCGACGCCCGTCTTCTATAAGAACCGTGCCATCGTCATCTTTAATTTCGAAAGTGGTAACGTCACCACGCAAACGAGACGGCACAAGCTCTAGCTTGACGCCACCTTCAGTATCGAGCTTAAACTTGGACGTTTCGAAAAACATATCCAGCATTTCTTCTGCACTGTAGCCCATAGCACGCAGCAGAATAGTCGCAGGCAATTTACGGCGACGATCGATACGAACGTAAACCAAGTCTTTCGGGTCAAATTCGAAATCTAACCACGAACCGCGATATGGAATAATCCGAGCAGAGTAGAGTAGCTTACCGGAGGAGTGAGTCTTACCTTTGTCGTGCTCAAAGAATACGCCCGGTGAACGGTGTAACTGGGAAACGATAACCCTCTCGGTACCGTTAATAACAAAAGTACCGTTATCAGTCATCAATGGGATCTCTCCCATATAAACTTCTTGCTCTTTGATGTCCTTGATTGCCTTACTGGACGATTCGCGATCATAAATAATCAAGCGGACTTTCACGCGCAAAGGCACAGCATAGGTAGCGCCACGCAATACGCACTCGCTAACGTCAAATACAGGCTTGCCCAAGGAGTAACTAACATACTCAAGCGCAGCATTCCCTGAATAGCTAACGATAGGGAATACCGATTTAAAGGCGGCTTGCAGGCCGATATCCAGCCTTGCATTATCAAGCTTGTCAGCTTGGGTAAATTTTCTATAGGAATCTAACTGGATTGCCAGTAGGTACGGTACGTCCATCACGTCTGGCAGCTTGCCAAAATCCTTGCGGATACGTTTTTTCTCAGTATATGAGTAAGCCATTAGTGTTCCTCAGCTTGAGCACGGAGCTTGTTACAAAAGACTAAAAGGCCGGGTGAGCCTTTTCTTGACCGTGTTTTACATCTTACGCGCAGGTTCACCGTCGCTGGCAAACACACGCTTCGATCTTACGCAGATCGCAAACGGGAAAAGGCCAGAGGGTAAAACCCACTGACCTTGTTTCCGAAGACCTTCTCATTAGGGAAGGTCTTGAAGCTTCGCTTACTTAAGCTCAACAGACGCGCCGGCTTCTTCCAGCTGTGTCTTAGCTTCGTCGGCATCGCCTTTAGACGCTGCTTCTTTAACGGTGCTAGGAGCGCCGTCAACCATAGCCTTGGCTTCTTTCAAGCCCAGACCAGTGATTGCACGAACAGCTTTAATCACGTTAACTTTCTTCTCGCCAACGGCGGTCAGAACTACGTCAAACTCGGTTTGCTCTTCAGCAGCAGCAGCATCAGCAGCAGCGGGAGCAGCAACTGCAACAGCAGCAGCAGCCGATACGCCGAACTTTTCTTCCATAGCTTCTACAAGTTCAACTACGTCCATTACGGACATTTCAGCAATTGCGTTTAAGATATCTTCTTTAGAAAGAGCCATTACTCTATCTCCAATATTAAGTCGTTAATTAACAGATTTAGCACACCCAGAACATCTGGAATTATGCTGCATCCTGCTTTTGGTCGCGGACGGCCGCAACAACGCGTGTTACTTTGGTAGGTACTTCGTTGAAAGTACGAACCAGCTTGGTGACTGGTGCGATCATTACGCTTGCCAATTGACCCAGCGCCTGCTCCAAAGTTGGGAGCTTAGCGAGAGTATCAATTTGGCCTGCTTCGAGTAACTTGCCGCCTACCGACAGAGCCTTCACTTCAAAGGCATCTTGCTGTTTTGCAAAATCCTTGAAAAGTCGGGCAGCTGCACCTGGGTCTTCCATAGAAAAACCAAACAGGCTGGGGCCAACAAGTGCATCGCTGACACACTCAAAATCGGTTCCCTGCACAGCACGTTTCGCAAGAGTGTTACGTACAACCCGAAGGTCAACGTTGTTCTCACGAGCCAGCTTACGCAGAGCATCCATATCGCCAACTGCCACACCGCGTGCGTCGGCGACCACCAGAGATAACGCGTTAGTTGCCGTCTCGTTAACGTCAGCGACAATCGCTTTCTTGTCTTCGAGTCCAATAGCCACTAATAAAATCTCCTGGATCTGAGTTTAAGAAACTGCCCAGCTTTCGATAATTTGAGAGCTGGATCAATTTCCGGTTTTCGGTGATCACATTCAAATGCAAAAAATCTGAATTGGGACACACCGTCTGCGTAGGCAGTTATCTTACGATGTCAATTAAGTAGCAATAGCAAAAAAAAAGACCATTACCACACCTACGGTCTTTGACAGCCCGGCCAAACTTTCTAACAAAAAAAGTCAAGCCAGACCCCAAAGTTCTGGTTTATCAATCAGCCGAATTAAACTTCTAGGCTAGATTGATCAATAGCTAAACCTGGGCCCATAGTCGTGCTCAAAGTTATCTTTTTAAGGTAGACACCTTTGGCTGCAGCCGGCTTAGCTTTCTTCAAATCATTAATCAGTGTTTCGAGGTTCTCTTTAAGTGCATTAGCATCAAAAGAAACCTTACCGATACCCCCGTGAATTATGCCGCCTTTATCTGCACGGAAGCGCACCTGACCCGCTTTGGCTTTCTTAACAGCGCCAGCTACGTCTGGAGTTACCGTTCCGGTTTTAGGGTTTGGCATCAAACCGCGAGGGCCTAACACTTGACCAAGGGTACCTACAACACGCATAGCAGCAGGGTCAGCTACCACAACATCGAAATCCATCATGCCGCCCTTAATTTGCTCGGCAAGATCTTCCATGCCCACAAGCTCTGCGCCTGCTTCTTTCGCTGCTTCAGCAGCGGCGCCTTGGCTAAATACCGCAACACGTACATCTTTACCAGTGCCATGAGGAAGACTGGTTGCACCACGTACGGACTGATCGGATTTACGTGGGTCGATACCCAGGTTAATCGCGACATCTATAGTTTCAGGGAATTTTGCAGTTCCAAACTCTTTCATCAATGCCACAGCATCTTCTATACCGTACAGCTTGGTGAAATCAATTTTCTCAGCAATTACTTTTTGCTTTTTACTCAGCTTCGCCATGTTACACACCCTCCACATCAAGACCCATCGCACGGGCGGAGCCAGCGATAGTACGAACAGCTGCGTCCATATCGGCGGCGGTTAAATCAGCGGCCTTAGCGGTTGCAATTTCTTCTAGTTGAGCGCGGTTAACCTTGCCAACTTTCTCGGTGTTCGGGCGACCTGAACCACTCTTAATACCAGCAGCCTTCTTAAGCATGTAAGACGCGGGTGGTGTTTTCATGGTAAAGGTGAAGCTGCGGTCGCTGTATACAGAAATCACAACAGGAACCGGTGCGCCGGGCTCTTGACTCTGGGTCTGAGCATTAAACGCCTTACAGAATTCCATAATATTCACACCGTGCTGACCCAAAGCTGGACCAACGGGTGGACTTGGGTTGGCCTGACCGGCCTTTACTTGTAGCTTAATATAAGCTTCAATTTTCTTTGCCATACTGAGTACTCCCGGTTATGGGTATAGCGCCTCCAAACAGTGGCACACTGCTCTTCTCTGGCTCCCCTGCTTCCGTTAAGCGAACAACGCTTTCCGAAAGACGCGAAAAACTCTCCCCCACCGCGGCAGAAGAGAGCAGTTAAACTATCAGCCAATTAACTTTGGCTTTTATCCAAACCTTACCTGCGCACAGGCTCACCGAGCGCAAACAAACTAAATACTATGCCTTTAAATACTATGCTTTCTCTACTTGGCCAAACTCTAATTCCACAGGAGTGGAACGACCAAATATCAGAACAGCTACCTGTAAACGGCTCTTTTCGTAATTCACTTCTTCAACAACCCCATTAAAGTCATTGAATGGCCCATCAACAACGCGAACCATTTCTCCAGGCTCAAACAATGTCTTGGGCTTGGGCTTATCGGCGGAATCATCGACACGCTGAAGAATTAAATCAGCCTCTTTATCCGTGATAGGAGCAGGCTTATCCGCCTTACCACCAATAAACCCCATAACTCGCGGTGTTTCCTTGACCAAATGCCAAGCTTCGTCGTTTAGCTCCATTTGAACCAGAACATATCCCGGAAAAAATTTACGCTCAGACTTTCTCTTTTGGCCGCCGCGCATTTCGACAACCTCTTCAGTGGGCACAAGCACATCACCAAAGCTATCCTGCATGTCCTGCAACTCAATACGCTCTTTTAGCGCAGACGCAACCTTTTTCTCGTAACCAGAATAGGCGTGAACGACATACCAACGCTTAGGCATACAAAACGACCCCTATCCAATAATCAATGAAGCAACATAACCGAGCCCAGCATCCAGGCCCCATAAAATAACAGCGGTTACTACAACCACGGCCGACACAATCAGAGTCGTCTGAGTTGTTTCTTGGCGCGAAGGCCAAACCACCTTGCGAACCTCCACCTGGGCGGCTCTAAGCAAAGCCCAAAAGGCGTTACCCCGGGCAGTATTAACAGCAACAAATGCAGCAAGCGCACCAATGACCAGCAGCGCAAGCACTCGATACAACAATGCAAAATCGCTAGCGTAATAAGAGTTAGCAATAGCGCCTCCCAAAACAAGGACGACAACAACCAACCACTTTAAAGGGTCTAGCTTGAATTCAGCCTCTTCAACTTTAGCTGTGCTCATAGAATTCTCAACTTACTGTTCGCTGCCGATCTACCTCGACACCCAGCCCGACTGCGCAACCCGTGCGAGCGGCGTGATTAATGGCAGGCCAGGAGGGACTTGAACCCCCAACTTTCGGTTTTGGAGACCGACGCTCTACCAATTGAACTACTGGCCTGTATTTCTTCTCCCGATACGCAAAAAGGCTGGCAACACCAACCTTCAACTAAACAGCGCAAAACAGCACTGCGTATCGTATTGTGGAGCTCATGACCGGAATTGAACCGGTGACCTCACCCTTACCAAGGGTGTGCTCTACCATCTGAGCTACATGAGCTTAAACTCGCAGCCTACCACTCTCAGAGGGTAATGCTTATGGAGCGGGCGGCGGGAATCGAACCCGCATCATCAGCTTGGAAGGCTGAGGTTCTACCACTAAACTACGCCCGCTTAACTTCCAATATTAATTGGAGCTTAAGAACCACCCCAGCACAGCCACCTTGGCCGGCGAGGCCGGATTATTGCGGATTAACCGCTCACCTTCGGATAGCCAAACGCTATCCTATTCCAGCAAGAAGCCGAACAAGGCTTTAGCCTTTGCCTTGCTTAGCGCAACCCATTTCGGCTTCACTAAAACGACTTACTATACCTTCCAACAATGGTGCAGGGGGGTGGATTCGAACCACCGAAGCTTGCGCGTCAGATTTACAGTCTGATCCCTTTGGCCACTCGGGAACCCCTGCGGATTTTTCACTCTCGTAAGAGAAATATGGAGCTGGCGAGAGGAGTTGAACCCCCGACCGGCTGATTACAAGTCAGCTGCTCTACCAACTGAGCTACACCAGCTCTATCCCAGTTTCTGAAACCATTTACAATGGCTCCCTTAACGTGGAGGCGGGATTCTAGTGAATGTTGTCCTGCGAAGCAACATCTAAACAGAAATTTTGTCGTCTCTCGAGGTCATTTATACCCTCCATGACTCTCGCCCAAGCAAAACTGCTCATCTTTCCACCTTCTCCCTGTGCAAGCATTGTCCAAATCTCCCAATAAGTACGCTCGATAATATTCGTTTCCGGCTGTAAGCCAATCGCTTCCATCGCACGCATATGCTCTTTAGAGAGATCTTCACGACTAAACATGCCTAATGAGATCCCATTCTCAAGCTCACCCTTGGGAATAATGTAACTATCCACTTTTTTGGCCTGCAGCTCAGATAATTTCCGAAGAGCCGATTTACGCGAGTCAGCAGGCGGAAGATAAATTTGGTATCGCGTGCCGGCCGGCAATTCCAGCTCTTTTATTTCGCTATCGACATCCATAGCCGCCAACCGCTCAACAAAATCAGCCGCAAGCTCAGCGTCCCCGAAGGGACCAACCATCTCACAAAGGGGCACCCCATCTTTCGTTGGCACCTGAACCAGAAGCGCCTTCGCTCCTTTCACCGGCTCACGCACCATTGCTTGCCCGGCAGATAACCCGCTCTCCGACAAAAGCTCGAGCTGCTCCACATGCTTATAGGCAAAAGGTGCAGGCCGACCACTCACCACGGCCTCAGCCCCACCCTTAAACACCACCCCCCAGGCCAGGGCGACTAAATTGAGAAACAACAAACTGAGAAAGATCCAACGCATTTGAGATAGCACTTCCGGTAATAGTTATTAGATAACACGTTAGGCTCACCACACAACAGCACAACGAAGGTCAGCAAGACAGTAGCAGCCCCTCAAAAACAAGATCGGGCCGGCACTTTACATCAGCAGGCAACCACTGTCGGAACAAGTTCGCATCGCCACCAGCCAAATAGATTGTAGCACCGACGCCATCCCGCTCCCTCGAGGCACGAAGTACGACCTCGCGCATCAAACCTTTATAGCTGGCCGCCACGCCCTGCTCAACACAGGACAAAGTATCGCAACCTGGCAGCCATGTCTGCGGCAGAGTTAACGACTCAACACGGACTGCACTGGTATTAACAAATAAGCTGCGAGTAAGTGTTCGCTGCCCGGGTACAATTAAGCCCCCCTCATGCAAGCCGCCAACTCCAACAAAATCGACGGTTATTGCCGTGCCAGCGTCAATGACGACCAAAGCGCTATTGCAATCCACATACGCAGCCAGCATGGCAAGCCAACGATCAACCCCAAGGGCGGAAAGGTCTTGGTACCCCGCGATTAGCCCGCAACGCTCTTTGATTACCCGCGCAAATACCGGAGGCAAACCAAAATAAAAACGACTCCGCTCATCGAGATAGCGCTCAAACTCCACCCCCTTTACCGAAGACACCAAAATTTCCGTAACGCCGCGCTCTACCCAGGCAGGAAAAAGACTTTCTAGTTCCGCATACTCACAGGCACCCGCCTCTAGAACCGAATGCGTTACCGCCCTAAGCTGCCACTTCAACCGGCTATTACCGGCATCCAATATGAGTTTCACAGCTCACCTACCTGATCACACGCAGAGACAGCCCTCAAACTAAGCTCTCCCCCCAAGAATACCTTCTCCTCGCCATCCACCATCAACCTCAAGCCGCCGGCATGCGTTACACCCATCACCACCCCCTCGATCGATTTAGAGGGCGTATGCAGGCTCACCCTGCGCCCTCCATGGGCGTTCAACCTCTCCCACTCAAGCCGATAAGGCTCAAAACCACTACCCTCAAACGCAGACAACATCGAGATTAACTCATTCAATATTGCAGCAATAATAATGTTGCGATCCAAATATTCAGGCTCCGACTGCGCCCGAACGTTTTCCAGCGACGCCAGATCTGCCCAGGGCTGATCAATATGCGCTGCCATTACACTGGGCATTTTTACATTCAAGCCAACACCCGTGACAACAGAGCAATCGCCACTAGCATCACCGGTCAGCTCTAGCAAAATACCACCCAGCTTTTTTTCCTCTACCAATAAGTCATTGGGCCACTTTAATTGCACGCCGAGAAAACCCAAGCCCTCGAGCGCACGACTCACAGCAACCCCCACCGCAAGACTTAACCCCTCCAGCGCGGCAACACCTTGAGAGAAACTCCAACCCACAGAAAGATAAATATTGGCCCCAAACGGGCTTACCCAAGTACGCCCGCGGCGCCCCCTTCCTGCTTTTTGCCTTTCAGCAACACACACCAATCCATGTCCTGTCGCCATAGAAGTACGCTCTAAAACGAACTTATTGGTAGAGTCCACCTCGGGCAATATGTCCAACCCCACCAACCGAGATGACACATCGGGCTGTAAATGAGCACTTATTTTGCGCGCTTCAAGCAGCGATAGACCTCCGGGGATAACGTACCCCTTCCCCCTCTGGCTTACTACCCCAACACCCAACTCCTGCAACTGCTGCAATTGCTTCCAAACGGCGGCACGACTCACGCCAGCAACCTCGCCCAGCACCTCACCGGAATGAAACTCACCATCCGAAAGACGATGAAGAAGAGAATAAAGCTTAGAATTCATGTCAGCACAACCTAAGTTAGGTAGTTACGCTGATAGCGGGCGCCCAGCGAAGTAAGTATTTCGTAACTAGATGTTCCCGCCCAAGTAGCGACCTCATCCAACAAAATATGCCCGCCAATGACCTCTAGGCGTGCACCCACCTGCACAACACCTTCGGGCACAAAGGTAACATCCACAACAAATGAATCCATCGATATTCGACCAACAACCGGCACCCGCCAACCATCGCCTGGAGACACCGGAGAGGGCACCCAACACTCACCTCGCCCCGAAAGTGAGCGCATAAGCCCATCGGCGTAACCACCCGCGATAACAGCTACCCTCGCAGGCGAGTCGAATTGATAGCTTGCACCATAACCAACGAAAGCCCCAGACGGTAGATTCTTCAGTTGAAGAATCGGCAGGTGCAGATTAACGACTTGGAGGACCTGATTATCAAAAGCTGGCTGCGGATTTCCTCCGTATAAAGCTATACCTGGACGCACCGCATCAAAGTGGTAATCTTCACCCAAAAAAATTCCTGCTGAATTGGCAAGGCTGGCCCGCACGGATGGCAGTATTTCCCTGAAGCGTCGTAACGCCTCCTTAAATTCCCGCAGCTGCGAGTGGTTATGCCTATGCTCTGGCTCATCGGCACAGGCAAGATGACTCATAATCATAAGCACTCCCGACTGCTCTAACGCCAAAGGCTGCGCCAGCACTGCCTCAAGCTCTACCGACTCAAGACCAAGCCGCCCCATACCCGTATCAAGCTTCATTACCGAGGGCACAGACCCAGGGCGCATACCCGCCTTCTTAAGCGCCTCACTCCAACGGCTAATCATTTCGGCGCTAATCAATACAGGTATCAGGCGATGTCTAATAAAATCCATCTCATCCCCTGGCGCACAACCTGCCAAGGCGTATATGCGACTCTCCGAAACCCTAACCCCTAGGGTATCTTCCAGCCCAACTAAAACAGACCGAACGGCTAAAGCTTCAGATAGCCTCGACACATAAAAGCTGCGGCACCCAGCTTTCAACAACGCCCCAACAACCGGCTCCATACCCACGCCGTAGGCATCAGCCTTAACAACCGCACCGCAGTCAACACCGCTAGACAACTTGGCTTTTAGCAACAACCAATTGTGGGCGATGGATTTTAAATTAATAGTCAGGTCTGCAGAAAGCGTCATTGGAGATAGCAGGAAGCCGTTAAATTAGTATTTTCCCAACATTACAATTGTGCCGCGATGTTAAGAGGGTTTGCACTAACAGTCTGCATGAAATTGCACGCATAGAGCAATAGCGGGAAGCACAAGAAAGAAGATGAAAGAACGTCAGCAGCAGATACTGCCGACCGCAACGCAGAATAATTTCACTTAAAACGTTTAGGAGAAAGGTTTATTCACCAAAAAAATGATCCGGGATATCGGCATTGGTATACACACTCTGAACATCATCCAAATCTTCAAGCATATCAACCAGCGCCATAGCCTTGTCGGCATCCTCTTGGGTTTCAATGGGAACCATTGTAGAAGCAACCATGGCCACCTCGGCATTCTCCGGCTCCAACCCTGCCGCCGCCATAGCATCTTTAACGGTAAGGTATTCTTCAAAAGCTGTGCTCACGTCGATGGAGCCATCACCATTAACTTCAACATCTTCTGCGCTAGCCTCAAGCGCAACCTCCATAACCAGATCCTCGTCCGTACCAGGGGCAAAATTCATTTGCCCTTGGCGCGTAAAAAGGTAGGCAACGGAACCATCTGTACCCAAATTACCGCCGCGCTTAACAAAGGCATGGCGAACTTCGGATACAGTACGGTTGCGGTTGTCCGTTAAGCACTCAACCAAAACGGCTATACCTCCAACACCATAACCTTCGTAGGTAATCTCGTCGTAATTCGCACCATCACCACCACCGGCGCCACGGGCTATGGCTTTTTCGATGGTATCGCGCTTCATATTTGCACCCAATGCTTTATCTATGGACGCACGCAATTTTGGATTATCCTCGGGGTTGCCTCCGGCTTTTGCCGCAACCGTTAGCTCCCGAATAATCTTGGTGAAAACCTTTGCACGCTTAGCGTCTTGAGCCGCTTTACGATGCTTTGTATTCGCCCACTTACTGTGACCCGCCATTTAAGCTTACTCTTTGCTGTCAGCCGCTTCCGCAGAAGGCTGTGGTTTTGCACGCAGACGAATATGCAAGTCTTTCAACTGATCGGCATTTACGGCGCCTGGCGCATCGGTCATTACGCAAGCTGCGCTTTGCGTTTTAGGGAAGGCAATAACATCGCGAATAGAATCCGAACCTGTCATTAGCATAATCAATCGGTCAAGACCAAAGGCAAGGCCACCGTGGGGGGGAGCACCATATTTTAGCGCGTCCAACAAGAAACCAAATTTCTCACGCTGCTCCTCTTCCTCAATACCCAGTATTTGGAATACCACCTGCTGCATTTGCTGGTCATGAATACGAATGGAACCGCCACCCAATTCACAACCATTTAAAACCATATCGTAGGCCCGCGATAATGCGCTCGCAGGGTCTTCAGACAATGCCTCAGGCGCACATGAAGGAGCCGTAAACGGATGATGGAGCGCCGTCAAACCACCGCCATCGAGTTGCTCGAACATGGGGAAGTCAACCACCCAGAGCGGAGCCCAATCACAGGTGTATAAATTTAGATCTTCACCCAACTTACAACGTAAAGCACCCAGCGCTTCAGAGACCACTTTGTAAGAGTCTGCACCAAAGAAAATCAGGTCGCCATTTTCGGCCCCTAGGCGATCGAGAATAGCCCGGCATACTTCCGCGGGTAAAAATTTAACGATGGGTGACTGCAGACCATTCTCAAGATCATCTTTATCGTTAACCTTGATGTACGCTAGGCCCTTTGCACCGTAAATAGACACAAATTTTGTATAGGCGTCAATTTTCTTACGCGCAATCTCGCCACCTTTGGGCACCAACATAGCGGTAACACGACCCTTTGGATCATTAGCCGGGCCAGAGAAAACTTTAAACTCAACATCCTTCATTAAGTCTTTAATTTCGACCATTTCTAATGGAATACGCAGGTCGGGCTTATCGGAACCGTACCTTTCCATGGCCTCGTAATAAGGCATGGTCGGAAAATCACCTAGGTCGACACCCATTAAATCGCTGAATAGCTTCCGAATCATGCCCTCGGTAATGGACATAATACCCTCTTCATCCATAAAGGATGCCTCGATATCGATCTGCGTAAATTCTGGCTGACGGTCTGCGCGCAAATCTTCATCACGGAAACATTTTGCAATTTGATAGTAGCGATCAAAACCCGACACCATCAACAGCTGCTTAAACAGCTGTGGCGATTGCGGAAGAGCAAAAAACTTTCCGTCGTGGGTGCGCGATGGCACCAAGTAATCACGAGCACCTTCCGGTGTTGCACGCGTAAGAATAGGGGTTTCGATATCCAAAAACGCGTTTTCATCCATATAGTTTCGGATGGCAGTTGTCACTTTCGAGCGAAAATACAGGTTTTTCTGCATATCTTTACGGCGAAGATCCAAATAACGGTATTTCAATCGAACGTCTTCACCAACAGTAATGTGGGAGTCCAGCTGGAAGGGCGGCGTATCGGCGGAATTTAAAATTTCCAGCGCGGTACCATAAACCTCAACCTCACCGGTCGCCATATTGGCGTTAACCGTTGACTCGGTACGCGCACGCACCTTACCGGTTACCTGTAAAACGTACTCAGGGCGCACCTTATCTGCCAGAGCGAAATTTTCCTTGCCGTCCGGGTCAAAGACCACCTGAACAATGCCCTCACGGTCGCGAAGATCTATAAAAATCACCCCGCCGTGATCGCGGCGGCGATCTACCCAACCACATAAAGTTACTTCTTCATCGATATTTGAAGCGTTTAATACACCACAGTACACGCTGCGCATGATTGTCTATCCCGTAAGTGAAATTTGTTGTCTATCAGCCGGTTTTTTTTGTGGCTGAATCTGCCGTGGTGCTATTGGAACCACCGCTTTTAGGTGCTTCTTTGCCATCACTTCCAGCAAGGTTCTTTTTTTTGCCGGACTTAAAATCTGTTTCATACCAGCCACTGCCCTTCAAGCGGAACCCGGCAGCGGATACCTTTTTGTTCAACGACGCTGAATCGCACTCCGGGCAGTCCCGTAGCGGGGCGTCACTCAACTTCTGTAATTCTTCCAACTCGTGGCCGCAGTTCTCGCAGCGGTACTCGTAAAATGGCATAAACGTAACCTCAAACCTAAATAAACAACCGAGAAACAGGCTTAAAGCCACCACCCTCGAAAAAAGCGGGGCATTATACCCCAGCCCCTGCGATTGATGAAGGCGTGATCAACAGTCGCAACATACGCGAGTCTACGGAGAAATACTCGCATCAAAACACCTTTGGGGACATGCAACCGCCTCGAACTACCATTTTGCTCCCCTATCGAGCCCACGCTAGAGGGTTTTTACAAGCAAATCTTGTTAGCAGAAGAGCAACGCCACCCTAGAATGATCGCAAAACTCAAAATCACCAAAAGTATGAATTTGATTCTCTTACGGAATGCTCACCACGCCATTCACCACAAGTCTGACTTAAAATCGAACAAATAAGCAAAAAAGTGCTTATATATAGTATTTTTTTGTTGCTGCAAAGGTTCGAATAAACTATATATAAGCCCAAGCACAGCACCTGCAAAGAGAAGATAATCCGCATTAGTGGGAAGGTGCTAGAGTAAATACCGATAAGCATTCATCCAAAAGCAAAATAACACCTGAGGTCTAAATATGGCAGCACGTAAAGCAACCGCAAAAAAAGCACCCGCAAAAAAAGCAGCAGCTAAAAAAGCACCTGCTAAAAAGGCCGCACCTAAAGCCGCTCCAGCAAAAAAAATCACTGCTGTTAAAGAGCGTTACTCTAAGTCTCAGATCCTGAACGAGATTGTCGAAAGCACCGAGCTATCCAGAAAGGATGTAAGCTCCGTACTCGACGAGCTGACCGACATCATCGAAGGCCACATCAAAAAACGTGCTTGCGGAGAATTCGTAATGCCAGGCCTGTTCAAAATCGTAACGGTGAAGAAGCCCGCCCGTAAGGCCCGTAAAGGCATCAACCCATTCACCGGCGAAGAAACCACATTTGCGGCCAAACCAGCCAGCATTCAGGTTAAATTGCGACCATTGAAGAAACTTAAGGAAATGGCCGAGTAAACTCTCGTACCGCCAGCCCCCAAAAAAGCCCGCAAATGCGGGCTTTTTTATGGTTATCAATGAACTGAAACGCCAACGTGGAACACCTCCTCTCTCTGAAAGCACCCCCACAGCGAACCTAGAATTCTCTTTAAGGTGTAAACCCCTGACTACTGCCGCTGTCATCAACAGTAATCTGCGCTTCAAACCCCTCCCCTACAAGCGAAGCTCTCAAGCGCTCCACTCGACGGGTCAGCGCCTCGGGTTCGTATTCAATTGGAGGCTTTACCCCCCAGATAGACGCCGGCCAAGCCGCATCACCCTCAAAACGAGCAACATGATGTACATGCAACTGCGGGACAATATTGCCCAAAGCGGCAATATTCATGGTGATCGGCGCAAACATAGAGGTCATAACCTCAGAAAGATGGCTTGATTCACGAATCAACTGCTGCTGATCGCTTTCCCCCAAGTGGTGAATTTCACGAATACCAGAACGCTTCGGAACCAATACACACCAAGGATAGTTGGCATCTTTATGCAGCATCACCAGCGATAACTTAAACTGGCCCAGCAATACGGTGTTTTCGGCTAGCTGTGGATGAAGTTCAAACATAACGACTCCTTTTGTTTGATGACTTGTTCATGGTCTCCCCAGCACCTTAAAATACCCCCCTCTCTAAGCTTGGGCAAAATCTGCTCCATTGGGCAAAGGCTTGGGTAGAGACTCAACATGTACTAAGTATAACCCTATCCACACTCAAAGGATTCACATGCGCGCCAGCCAGTACCTGATTGCTACACAAAAAGAAATTCCCGCTGATGCGGAAGTTATCAGCCATAAATTGATGCTACGCGCGGGCATGATCCGCAAAATGGCATCGGGCCTATATAGCTGGCTGCCTACGGGCTTGCGCGTTCTGCGAAAAGTCGAATCCATTGTACGCGATGAGATGGACAAGTCCGGCGCACAGGAAGTACTTATGCCGGTCGTTCAACCCTCCGAGCTGTGGGAAGAATCCGGGCGCTGGCAACAGTATGGGCCAGAGCTGCTGCGCATACAGGACCGACATAACCGATCCTTTTGCCTAGGGCCGACTCACGAAGAGGTGATAACGGACCTCATTCGCAACGAGCTTAGAAGCTACAAACAACTCCCCGCAAACTTCTACCAGATTCAAACCAAATTTCGCGACGAGGTTCGCCCTCGCTTTGGCGTTATGCGCGCCCGCGAATTTTTAATGAAAGACGCATACTCATTCCATACATCCCAGGAAAGCCTGCAGCAAACCTACGATCAAATGCATCAAACCTACTGTAATATTTTTGACCGCATAGGGCTCGAATACCGCCCTGTATTGGCAGACACAGGCTCAATTGGAGGATCAGCATCCCATGAGTTTCACGTACTCGCCGATAGCGGTGAAGATGACATAGCCTTCAGCACCGAAAGCCACTATGCAGCTAACGTCGAACTAGCCGAGGCTGTAGCACCAGCTACGACAAAAGCAACCGACGCACAAATGCAGGAAGTCGCCACCCCCAACCAGAAATCAATCGAAGACGTATCGGTATTTCTCAAGGTAGCGCCAGAAAACACCGTAAAAACCTTAATCGTATTGGGTAACGCAGAGGAAGGGGACAAACAACCGTTAGTGGCACTAGTACTGCGAGGCGACCACACCCTAAACGAGATTAAAGCCTGTAAGTTACCCGAAGTAGCCGAACCACTCACTTTCGCACCGGAAGAACGCATACAACAAGAGCTGGGTGCAGAAGCTGGCTCCCTTGGCCCCGTAGGCCTCAATATTTGCGTCGTCGCCGACCGCAGCGCAGCGGCAACCGCTAACTTCGTGTGCGGAGCGAATAAAACCGATTACCACTTTACCGACGTTAATTGGAAGGAAGGCCAAGCACAATTTGCCCGCACCGCCGATTTACGCAACGTTGTTGTAGGCGACCCCAGCCCAGACGGCAAAGGCACTTTAGAAATTAAACGCGGGATTGAGGTTGGCCATATTTTCCAACTTGGAACCAAATATTCTGAGGCAATGAAAGCCAGCGTGCTTAACGAAAATGGCAAAGATGTTGCCATGATCATGGGCTGCTATGGCATTGGCGTTTCGCGTATTGTTGCGGCGGCCATTGAACAGAATTACGACGAAAACGGTATCATTTGGCCGGCGAGCATAGCGCCATTTCAAATCGCCATCGTGCCTATCAATATACACAAATCGGAAACGGTTGCTCAAAAATGCGAACAGCTTTACAGCGAACTCACCGCGGCTGGCTACGATGTTTTATTAATGGATGAGCCCAAAGCTCGCCTTGGCGGTATGCTCGCGGACATTGAACTGGTCGGTATTCCACACCGTATCGTAATCGGTGATAGAGGCCTAGGTGAAGGCAATATTGAATACAAAGGCCGACGCGACGCAGACAACCAGCAAGTTGCCAGCGACAATATTATCTCGTTTCTACAACGTAAATTGGCCCAGCAATAACATGGCCACAGCCCCAGACAAAATCAGCACCCAAGCCATACTTTTATCCGTGCTATTTTGTGCTGGGCTGCTTTCATGTAGCCCAAGCTACAGTAACGTTGCGCAAAAAGCCGATGACGAACTCCGACAAAAACTTGTACAGACAATTTCCGAAGCCGACAGCTTTGTCGATCGTTTTGACGCGGAAGTATGGCTTGTGCAGAAGTCAGCCGTATTGGCCAAATACGTTAAAGACCCTGAATACCGCCTAAATATCCTCAAGGAAGTTCACCGCGCAGCCAAAAGGGCCGAGCTACCACCAGAGTTCGTACTGGCCGTCATTCAAATCGAAAGCCACTTCAACCGCTATGCCGTCTCTCGTGTGGGCGCCCAAGGTATCATGCAGGTTATGCCGTTTTGGAAGCACGAAATAGGCAGGGATGAGGACAATCTAATCGACCTTCAAACCAACCTCAAATATGGCTGTACCATTCTCAAACATTACCTTGATAAAGAAGAGGGTCACTGGGCAGACGCGCTTGCGCGCTATAACGGCAGCTATGGTCGCTACACCTATTCTCGAAAAGTGATACATGCTTGGTCGAAGAATTGGCGCTGAGGGCGCCGGCGGAAACCGGAACAAACCTAAATATTGGCGTGCGCGGGGAACTGCTCACACTGGAAAGCGCTTCACTTACCAGGCCTATTTACTCGGGCGTTCTTAATTCCCCCTGCTTACGACCGCCATAACCCAAAAACACTCACTGCGTTCGCAGGGCGAACACACAGCGGAAGTAACAAAATACATCGCTACAGGGATGCAGCAAATTAGAGCAATGCAGGACGCAATTGCCGAGCAGCAATTTTCTGTCCGCACATCCTGTGCATCTCCGCTCTCGGCCATCCTTGGCCTTCGCGGTATACCGCACATCCTGTGCATCTCCGCTCTCGGCCATCCTTGGCCTTCGCGGTATACCGCACATCCTGTGCATCTCCGCTCTCGGCCATCCTTGGCCTTCGCGGTATACCGCACATCCTGTGCATAAAAAAAGCCAGCGCTGGGCTGGCTTTTACTTCCTGTGAGCAAATGACCTTAAAGGTGCAATTACAGGCTTTCGGCGTTTTCCGTCAGGTACTTAGCAACACCCTCTGGAGATGCGTCCATGCCTTTGTCGCCGTCTTGCCAGCCAGCAGGACATACTTCACCGTGCTCCTGATGGAACGCAAGAGCGTCAACCATGCGCAGCATTTCGTCAACGTTACGGCCCAAAGGCAGATCGTTAACAACTTGGTGACGAACAAGGCCATCTTCGTCAATCAGGAAAGAGCCGCGAAACGCAACGCCGCCTTCAGATTCTACGTCGTACGCCTGACAGATTGCATGAGTAATATCAGCAACCAGCGTGTATTTAACCGGGCCAATACCGCCATCGTTAATAGGGGTATTGCGCCATGCGTTGTGTGAAAAGTGAGAATCGATAGAAACACCAATCACTTCAACGCCACGCTTTTGAAACTCAGCCATACGGTGATCGAAAGCAAGCAACTCGGACGGACAAACAAAAGTGAAGTCGAGCGGGTAAAAGAATACAACCGCCTTCTTACCTTTGGTTGCTTCTGCAAAGCTGAAACTGTCGACAATTTCTCCGCTGCCCAATACCGCTGGTGCAGTGAAGTCTGGAGCAGATTTACCTACTAGTACGCCCATGATTTTCTCCCTGGAAAATAAAAAATGTTGTAAACGGGTTATGTATAACTGTCTCTGAACAGGACAGCAGAACTTTCAATTAAAAAACTAATTGAAAAGCGCAATTGAAAACGACTCAATCAGCAAGGCTAAGCCAATAGCGATGGGTGATGATACACGTAGACAGGCCTGTTATTGATAAAATTTATATATCGGTATTAGCTGAAAATACCTATGGTAATTCAAAAACGAAGTATCCATGATCAGCTTGAGCAAAAATCCATCACCCTCGCCCTATCACCGAGCTTGATCCACAGCAAGCAATCCACAAAAAGATAATTGACAATCATTCTTATTCACATTAACCTTAAGTTTGTTTACTTACCGACCAACCAGAGAGCACGCTGCATACCGAAATAGGGTTAATTGCAATGTACGTTTGTTTTTGTAAAAGTATCAAAGATTCTGAAATTCGCGAGGCCGTCGATAACGGCGCCGAAAGCCTGCGTGCAATACAAGACGAACTGGGTGTTGCCACTCAGTGTGGCAAATGTGCCTGCCTGGCTCGGGAAATCATTTCAGACACACTGTCTGCGGGGAAAGCCAGCGGTAGTGATGGCCTGTTTTATAATGTGGCCTGAGCACGTAATCTATTCCGCCTCAATAAACCACCCCTCAACCATTAGAGTAACCCACTAGCCCCCACTAATTTTTTCTGCCACAACCTCTTCCACCGCCGCCGACAGCGACTGTAGCCTCTGATTTCGGGGCAATAAGCGTAACGCTGCCGCTAGCTCTGCTCTCGCCTCGGTAAACTCTTCATTACCGACAAGGCTCCATATATTGCGAGCAAAACCGTCTACCACCTGCTTCTGTCCAGTTATCGCCCGCGAATTGTTCGGCTCGCGCTCAAGAATTTTTTGATAATAATAAAAAGCATTATCATTATTGGGGACAAAGTAGCGACGACCACTCATGCGCTGCTCGGCAAGCTTCATCCACTTGTCTAGGCTCTCTCTGTGCTGAATAACGCCTGAAATTTTTGTCCGCAGTGCTTTGCTGACTCAGATCGGCTATCTATTGCCAAAGCCCGATCAATATCGAACTTCGCCATCGACAGGCTACCCGCCTCCAGCTCTCGGCTGGCTTTTTGAGCATGTAACCCAGCCAGCTCCCGCTTGCCTTTCAATGCCCGAGTATTGTCTGCATCGAGCTTTAATACCTGCTCATATCGATCCAATGCACTGCGGCCACGCGGCTCGCTCCACTTATTTTTCTTGCGTAACTGCTTGGCCTCGGCCAATAGCCTTTCAATTTTCTCCAATGTCTCAACCTGATCCCTCAGGTCAGCGATTGTTGGCACATCTATTTCGGGGAAGAGTGCGTTCAACTGCTCCACTTTTTTTCGTCCCGCGGTGGCTTTATCTCGGGCCAACAGTGCTTCCGCCTCCATCAGTTCCGAAGCGCGTAAGGCATCTAAAGCGTCGGCACTTTCGATATCTCTGGGGTAATCTGAGAGCGTAGCGCGATAAAGAGCCACCAATTCAGAAAGATAGGTTGAGTCGTCTTGATACAGGGATTCGAGCGCGCGTAATCGTTCGTGATACTCCTCTATGACCGCAGAGGGCACTGGGGTATTATTTTTAGCTTCAGCCTGCCTCAACACATCTACAGGAATGGCTTCGTCAGCCACAACAGGCTTTAACAATAGCTCTGGTTCAACACTTTTTTTTTGCGGCAGAATTTCAGCGGTGGGTTGCGGCTTAGCTGGTTTTACACGTTTTTCGTTAATAACCACCCGCTTATCTACCGCTCGCGGAACATTGCTATCGCTTTGCGTCTGCCCCGCCTTTGGCTCCACCCATTTTTTGGTGTCGTCATATTTATCTTCGACAAACTGCTTACCTTGCTCGAACAGAGGTGCAATCAGGTCCGGGCGCTGATAATACAATACCCAAGTAACCAAGCTGCTCACAATTAAAAAAGCGACCAACCACTGTCCAATACCGCTGCCCTGATTTATCAATGTTTCCTTTTGATCGTATACCAGAGGCACTTCCCCTGTTACTGCGCCCAAACCTGGCTGAGTCGGGCTCTCACTATCCAAATAGTTATCGACCGGCTGCATTTCACGGTCGTACACAATCGACTGCTCCAGTAACCGGATATCAATTCGATTTAAATCTTCTAAAAGCTCTCCCCCGCGCTGATAGCGATCTTCCGGTTTTTTCGCCAGCAGATCATCAATCATAGGTTGTAGCGACGCCAAGGCATCCGGCAGCAAAGGCACCGGTTCAGTAATATGTTTAATGCCAATGGCCACGGCAGATTCAGCATCGTAGGGAACTCGCCCCGTCAGCAGCAAAAAAAACACGACACCCAAACCGTATATGTCCGAGCGGGCATCTACGGTTTTACCTTTAGCTTGCTCCGGGCTCATGTAATGAGGCGTACCAATGGCAATGCCGGTCTGCGTCATAGCTGTGTCAGTTTCCGCCGCCCGCGCAATACCAAAATCCGTTAACACGGCGCGACCGTCGGCGCTATTAAGCAAAATATTTTCCGGCTTAATATCCCGATGCACGTAGCCCTTGATACCGGCATAATCCAACGCTTTGGCGATATCCTTAACAGCTTCTATTTTTTGCTTGAGACTGAGGGTTTGTCGAACGGCTTTTAGATCTTTGCCGTCGATATACTCCATGGAAAGGTAATAGTTACCATCCTCAAGACCAACATCGTAGACAGTTACAATGTTGGGATGCACCAATTGACTAACAATTTTAGCTTCACGGAAGAAACGCTTGCCAAAGGATTCGTTTTCGGCCAGAGCTTTTGACATTACTTTTAGGGCTACTTCGCGCTCAAAAATATCCTGTTGCGCAAGGTAGACGGTTGCCATCCCCCCCCGTCCCAGAGTGCGAAGTATTTTATACCCCGGTATTTCCAAGCCCATTTAATTCTTCCGGTTTTGTTATTGTCTGCTGCGGAACAAACCGCATAGTGGTAATGATAATAATCTTAGCCTGCCTCAAATGACAGTGTTTAATCATCCCCCGGCGTCTGCGAATACGTCTCATTTAACATGGCACCCACTGTTTTATAGAAAGCAGACTACAGCGCATGCATAAGCGCCAATTTAGTCTAATTATGATCTCTTCTATTCTTAAGGGCACCGCTATTAATTGATTTTAGCCTATGCAAGGCCTGGCAAGGCGGGCTTCGCTGCGGAAGCTTGGCTGCCTTCCCAACTAGACCAGCGACGCCATAAGGTTTGCTACGCCACCAGCATGCCTGTAAATGTTGCCTTACGCACGAACCGAACACAAAGCCAAAGGCAATTAATAGAAGTGCCATTAATACCAAAACTATTTAATGGCGAATACTATTTCACTATTAACGTGAATAAAGACGGAGTGAATTGCGCTTGTACAAGCTGGCGTTATTATTAGTGACATACTGGCTTGGTTCTTTGGCGCAGTATGCAGCAAGAGACTGAAGGACGTAGAGGGCACCTCTATTAAGAACGCCTCAACTCATTGGCTGTAATCTCTGCGCACCTTTCTTGCCTTTGCGTGCAATTCAAAGAGGTGCACTAAACCGTGAAATTATAAAAAGGAAGCCTGTTTTTATCTCGTAGAATGCAAAAAGTCAGCATGATTGAGAAAAGTATTTATTTTTCTGCCGCCTCGCTAGAGGTAACAAATGGTACTGCCTTCGTCGGTAACCATAATTTACCTACGAAGGGTGAAGTCATCGCTCTCACCATCGCGCTGTAATTAAGCTGGAAGCGCATTTCGGAGCCAACGGGCTGATAGCATTGGCCGGAGTTGACGATCAAGTGATCGCTGCTGGCCCCCAAAACCTGAATTCCAGTGGGTGGTTGCAGTCCTCCGGGGTCGGTATCTTGTTCGCCTATGGCGAGAATCGCTTGCGTAATGGGGCCGTTATCGATAGCCGATGAAGGCCTCTGTCCGAACGCAGTTTGCCCTAGCTCCCCCCATGGTTGCGTTGGCTTAGCCTTCGATTCAATCACCTCGGCAACGAGGGTTATGGCGTCGGTATGCAAACCCTCTATTGCTTGACGCTGCAAGGGCTCGCACCCAAGTAGAATCGATTCACCTAGACGCAGATTGTTAATCCGCCCGGTATCGTGATTGCCCAGCGCCCAGTTAAGATTGGCAGAGTTTCCACCGGAGATAATATCGAGGGTCAGATTGAATTTCGATTCGATAGCGTCAGCCAGCGCAGAGAGTTCAGCCATGTTGCGATTGTCGGGCGTAACACCGCTGCGACAAGCGAGGTTGGTACCAATGCCCTTGAGTACAAGGTTAGGCAAGCGCAGCAGTTCTCGCACCACCTGCTGCAGATCGCCAGGCATAATCCCTTCACGCAGGTCGCCAAGCTCAACCATCAGAATAACACCGTGTTTTCTTTTCAGCCTCTGCGCGGCGGCCGAAAGTGCGCGAATGACTTCAAGTTCGGAGTTAAAACTGATGTCGACGTGGGCGGCTATACGCTCCACTTGGCTAATCATCGGTGAGCGAATGAGGTTCATCATCGACGCCACGCCAGCACGACGCATCGCCTCAATGTTCTCGATACGCGAATCACCGATCATACTTACACCCGCACTAAGCAGGGTGCACGCGACCTCAGGGGAACCCATTGCCGCCTTAGTAACTCCGGTGACAGAGATGCCTCGGGCAGCCAGCCGTTCGACTAAAGCGCGGGTATTGTGGTAAATTTTGTCGCGGTCGATCTCCAATCGCGGTGCGCTCATTGTTCGCGCGCGTTCAGCTTCTCCTTAATTTCCGGGAATGCCGTACAGACCATTTCTACTAGATGATCATCTGGGCGGGTCAACGCATCCGTGGCAGGGATACCCAATTCGTCTTCATAAAACGTGATCGCCTCGCTAACGTCATTGTCGCTCATGTTCTCGTGATTGATGGTGAGACCGATCACCTTAGTGTCCGCAAAGGTTTGCAGCAGATGGATTTCGGAAGCAGGTGTTGGCATCGGCATCTTATCGAAGTCACAGCGGTGGATTCGGCCCGGTGCATGCTGCAACACAATGGCATCGGGGCGACTACCGCGCAAAATAAAAGTGGAACTTAAGTAGGCGGGGTGACTGAGTGCGCCCTGGCCTTCGATAATGATCACGTCTGGGTTTTCGCCTTCGAATGCCTCGACGATGGTGGCCTCCATTTCACCCGAGCAAAACTGCGAGGGAATGGCATCAAGTGCGATGCCATACTTGGCGCCTTGAATGAGACCTGTTTGACCAGTGCCGACCATAACAGCTTTGATACCTCGATCATTAAGCGCACGGGCAAGGACGGTGGCAGTAGTGCGTTTGCCTATGGCCCCATCGGTGCCGAGTACCGCGATACGAGGGCAACTAACCTCTTCGATTTGACCACTAAACAGGCGCAGGTCTTTTTTCGCTCGAGGCCTGCGAACGTCAAGGATCGTCACATTGTTTGCGACGCTTGCGGCTGCAAACACCGGGTCATCATTAAGGAACTCATGCAGACCGTTTACTACGCTCATACCAAGAGACATGGCCTCAAGTACCACGCCGCGCTCATGTGGCGATAACATGCCACTCGAAGGCGCCATACCAAAGATAAAGTAGTCCGGCATTGTGTCAGCCTGCGCCAGTGAATCGGCCAGGTCGCAGCAGACGGGGATAGCGTTGGCCACACCGTCGAGTACCACGCCGGCATCAAGCCCTGCTTTCTTACTATCGATCACCGAAAGGATCTTGTATTTTTCCGAGAAACGCACGAGTCCGTTGGCGGTTTTACCGTCGAGGCTACCGAAGTTTGCCTCGCAATAGACTACAGCGGTAGGGGCAAGTTTTTGTTCAAAAGGTGTATCGATGAGCGGTGCTGAAGCAGGCAGAGGGGCGGCGGGGAGTATGACTGGAGTAGCTTTTATGGCTGATGATATTGGCGGCGCCTGTTGTGCATAAGGACGAGCCATGGGGGAAATGGGTTTACGTTTGGACATTATGGAACCTCGGGTCGGGCTCAGAAGGGGCAACGGAAGCGTGCCAGCCTTGCTAAGACGGAGGTTTACGAGGTATCCCCACTAAGAAATAGTGTTAGATGAAATTCATCCTAACACAGTTCGAGTTTCACCATTGGTGTAATTATAAATTACCCGTAACACTGGCGCCGAAAGAGGTTACAAATTTTTTTGTGGCTACAGGTGCTCGCTTATACGTTAGTGTTGCTGGTTTTTAATAACCAATTTACGAAACAACCAATAATTCGTTTATAGCTGGATTATTCGTTTTAACACTGACATTACGCAATGTTTTCACCTTACGCCAAGAATAACCTACCAACATAAAATACATTCATTAAAGTCGTAGCAAAGGGAAAAAGAGTTTTTTTACAACAACGCAGGGACTAATGCACGCTTCGAAAGCTTCCATAAAGCCATGTGATTAAGCAATGCTCTAACAGCACAGCTTTTAGGACAGCGCTATTAATTGCTTTTATGATAAGCCAACAAGCCGATGCCTAGTATGCCGAAAAAACTTAAACACACCCGCACAAAATAAAGGTGTCATTAAATATCCACCAAAAAACTGCTGCAAAGTTTATAGCAACATAAGACCAAATATACTCCACTGTAAATAGTCGGTAAGCTCATGGCTGGCGTAGTAAGACTAACCAATAAAGCTGGCTGACAATACGAGCGGTGAGAATGTTTACGTAACATCCCCACAAATCATAAGGTGGGCAATGCTCACGGTATAAGCTTCTATGAATAAAAAGTAACGTTTATTGTTACTGCGTTTTTTTTAACGAAAGCTACTATTAGCTTTTACACCAAAGGCATAAAGCCCGCTTTTACTCACAACCATAATCAATCTAACATCTACACGGCCATTAATTAATTCAATCAATCAATCAACTCCCCCCCTGGTCCAAAAATTGACTAAACTCGAAGAAAGGAGCGTCCAATCGACACTCAGAAATAGAAACGTGGTACACCATGAAGCAAACAGAACAAACCCTGCTTGAGCAAATGCGCATTAGTGAGTTTGAGGTCGAGCAGCGGCAAAAACTATTTTCCCTCAGCAATGATGATATAGACGCTCTTCAGTCCGCACAGGCTATTATTGACGCCAACATTGACACTTTGGTGTCGGATTTCTACTCGTTGCAAACCAGCATTCCCGAAATATCGCTTTTAATTGGCGACTCCGACACGCTCACCCGACTGTCCCGTGCGCAACGACGATATGTGATCGATCTGTTCAGCGGCATCTACGACCTAGAATATGTCAATAATCGACTACGCATTGGCATGGTTCATAAACGTATTGGTGTAGAACCAAAGCTGTATTTATCGGCGATTTATACCTTAAAAAATCTACTGATCAAACTACTAAAAAAAGAAATTTCAGACGACACTGAATGCCAGAAAACACTGACTGCTCTGGAAAAAATTCTGCTCTTCGACGTAACACTGGTATTCGATACCTATATCCGCAGCTTGGTCACCGAACTGGAAATATCGAAAGCCAAGTCCGAACAGTATGCGAGAGATATGGAAGAAAAAGTACGTGAAAGAACCTTGCAGCTAGAACACCTTTCAAGAACCGACCCTCTTACCGGGCTGCTGAATGTTCGTCATTTACGATCGGCTCTCACATCCACATTAAGGGCTGCGCAAAGACGCTCTGAAGCTGTTGCCTTTGTCTATCTGGACATCAATGATTTTAAAGAGATCAACGATCAACACGGCCATCAGAAAGGTGATGAAACCCTGCGCTCACTCAGCAATACCATAAAAACTGTTTCGCGCGAAGAAGACAGCTGTTTTCGTTACGGAGGCGATGAATTTTGTATTATTCTACCCAACTGCACCAAAAAGGCGGCCGAAAAGATATATTCAATTCGCTTACACGAAGAATTGGCGCAGCGCGGTAATACTGTCACACTCAGCATAGGTGTTGTTGAAACGGGCCCAATTGAGTTTATGCAACCTGACACACTCATCGACCTCGCCGATAAAAAAATGTACGAGCTGAAACAAAAAGCCAAACTCAAGGTTGCGGGTTAACCCCCCCACCCTTGAGTTCTTATCAACGCAACATTAAAACAAATATACCGCACCGGCATCCTGGGCCAAGTTATTGGCCTGATTCGAAGCAACACCCATTGCGGAACTATCTTCCCCCGGCGCGCCTATCGCTAGACTATTGCCAGACGCATCAAGCGATAGGCTTGTCGAAAACCCATCCCCTGCCTCACTGTTCGGTGCTTTAACATAGCTAATTTGATTCCACTCCATGTCAGTCACCCTAAATACATAGGCTGCTCCGGCGTCTGCGGCAGAGTCATCGGCGTCATTACTGTTAACGGCATCATTTGCACTGGCTTCACCCGGGGCACCCACCACCAGCAAGTGTCCACTGGCATTAAGTGCGACAGCCGATCCAAAACAATCTCCGGCATCACCATCGGACGCTTTTACGTAGGCCCGAGACATCCAATTATTTGAATCCATTCGATCAAATAAGTATACCGCTCCCGCCGAGGGGTAGGACGTATCACTCTGGTCACCGCCTACACCATAAGCACTACTGGCTTCACCCGGTGCACCAAGTGCAATAGAACTACCGTCAGCACTGACACTTAGCGCGGTTCCCAGTAATTGGTTTTCTGCGGTATTCGACGCCTTAAAATAATGGTCGAACTGCCAGACACCATCACTACGTGCAAACAAGTAGGCCGCACCCGCGTAAGGGCTGTTATTGTCACTCATAACCCCGTCCATTCCGACACTATTTGAGGCTTCGCGCGGCGCCCCCACCAATAACTGATTTCCATCTGCGGTGATCGACACCGCAGCACCAAAATAATCACCAGCCTCAGTATTGGGCGTTACTATTTTGGCTTGCTGCTCCCAGCTTTCGGCGACTTCATTAAAAAGGTATACCGCACCGGCTTCACCAGCAGTACCCGGCGCCCCCACAGCGAGCGTGCCGCCAAAGCTGCTTAACGCTAACGCAGCACCAAACGCATCTCCTACCGCCACCTCACTCGCCTTAAGGTAACTTTGTTGCAACCAGATATCACCAATACGTTGGAATATGTACACTGCGCCCGCACCCGCTGCGCTATTGTCGGTTCCTGCTGAATTAACACCTGTTGCGCCGCTGGCCTCGCCGACAGCGGAAACCGCCAAGGTATTACCATCACCACTGAGAGCCAAGGAAGAACCAAATTCATCGCCAGCATCCACATTGGCCGCTTTTAAATAAGCTTGAAAAGTCCAATCTTTATCATCTTTGGTATAAATATAAACGGCACCTGCCGCAGACGCCTCGTTGTTACCTCGGTCGCCCTCAATACCGGAATTACCGTCCTCTGCCTTTGCCGCAATGGCCAGGGTATTACCATCACCACTAAGGGCCACAACACTAAAACCATCAAAGGCTTCCGTATTTTCCGACTTGAAATAGCCCACCGCATTACTGCGTTCAGTTACCACACCTACACTTTGCGTTGTAAAACACTCAGTATCTAAACACGCTTCAATTTTAAATTGCGCATCGAACCAATTAAAAGTATGAATGGGTAACTCTACCCGAGTACCCGTTGTATTCGAATCGAAGTCACGACCAAACTGTGCAAAACCTGCATCTTCAGTTGCTTGATGCCACAAGCGATAATGACTGGCACCATTTACTTTTTGCCAGGAAAAGCTCAAGCCTTTAAAGTTATATCGCGCCGTTAGTGACAACGAAGAGGTACGCACATAAAAAGTATCCTCCACACCGCCAACGTAAAGAATAGCCGACGTGGAAGTATAAAGATCATCTGAAGATAGTACACGTACGGTAACATTCTGGCCCGCTGAAATGACCCCACTATTATTCGTCCATGCGCCACCATTTATTGAATACTCCCCATTCTCAATGCTTATCTCGGCGTCAGCATCAATACCACTAATTTTCAAAGTATTGGATTCCACCCATATACCCAAGCCTAGGCCATACGCATCGGTGAAATAAAACGCTGTGGGTGTTGTGTCGTCCGCATCGTCAGCATTGGAGTCGCCCCCACTACAGGCTTGAAGCATCACAAAAATAAGAATGGAAAAGCCGAACAGAGTTTTTTTCATAGAGTTATCCTTTAACGCCAGTGTGTCGATTCCCACAAACCAAAATGAGAAAGTGTGAAAGAATGGACAGATAATTTGGGCAAAGGCTTCGTAAAGTTTTGTAAAGCTCTGCAACGGGAGAAAAGACACCGCTATATATTCGCCTCACCACCGCACCTGTATGAATATTGATCAAGGTCAAATAGCCTATAAACTCAACGCCATACCTTCACGATTGGAACTCGATAGCGGTTAGTATTGTCACAACTGCGTTTTTTGCAGCGCAGACATCGGTAAGACAAGAGAAATAGTAACTTTACGAATGGAATTGAGCCGTATCCAAAAAATTGGGATGATAATGTTCAAAATCGGAAAACACGTAAAATACATGCCCCCCTATAAGGACATGCATGACCTAGCGGCCTGCGCAGAAGAGTCTGGGTTGGCTCCTCGAAAAATTTACGAAATTGCCAGCATGACGGACGAGGGGCTTGTAAATGTAGTGGGCGGGGGCAGCGCCCCTATTTCGCACTTTGTTGCGGGAGAATTGGCCTATAAGTTAGGAAAGCAAGACAACTCGTGGAACGAAAATGGGCGTAAATCCACACCCGAATCTTCACCACTGGAATTTAGCCTGTAATTTCAATAGACCTAGCTTAATTCCATCGTTGTGCGCAGCTCGATAAACCCTACTAGCGTCCTGATCTAATTTCGCCTTCGCGCTTAACAGTACGATTAAAACCCCAAAATGAGATAAGCCTAACCTTTCGCATACCTCGGCATTAAAGGCCGTCCGACAAGCTAGGAAACCCTATAGGAAACCATAGTTGCTATTCGGGGTTTACCTCTAAGGTGACATAAAGACCAAAGGTTTCCTTGCGAATACCCTGCTCTTTAGACGGCATTTCAAGCTCCGCTTCTAGTAAGTACAAACCGGGTTGCGGCCAAACAACGCTAACACCACCGTCACTCGCCGTTATCAGCCTAATTGGGTTCCTATCATTGCGAAAACGCGTGTTATGAAAGGTGAGTACCACTGCACTGTGCTTTACCGGCTTACCATTATGTAACAATACAAATTTCCCAGGTTCACCCACAAAGAGCTCATTGGGGTGAGAAATAAATTTCAACTCCAACCCCTTACCCGTTGGAGTAATCGCTGATTGGCTAATATCATTACGCGTCACATAGGTTTCTACTCGATTGATCAGTTTCGTGCCGGAGATTTCGCTCGCATTTTTTGGTAAAAAAGTTTTAACCATTGCCAGTGTTCCAAATTCTCTTCCCCGCTTGCCGTTTTCGTCTTTATAAAACGTAAAATAAACTGGGTTCTGCTTTATCCCAAAACGATAAGTGCCCGATTCATCGAGTAGCACACTCACCACAGTTTTTCGCCCAAAATTTACCAAAGGCGAATCAAGGTTTTTCACCCCGGCTGGGGTTGTGACTTCCAACTGAGTAGAGCCCATAAGCTCGGTAATTATTGCCGCCCTTGGTTCACTGCTGTTCACCGAAGGTTTTTTATTCTCGGGTAAAAACAGCTCTTCAACCGGTGTTCCACCATAGGCGAAATCTGGATGAAAAAAATCATTGGATACACTCATATCAAAAGTAACAACTTCCGCTTGCGCACCGGACAAAATCGTATGGCTCGGCACAATCCAGCGGCCGTGCGCGGAGGCCAATAGCGGCGATAATGAGAGGCCCGCGACTAAAAATAGGTCTAAAATTCTGAATTTCATTGCTTGCCCTCTATAGTAATTGAAATCTCCCCTAACTCCGTTTGAGCGGGTATTGTTAACGTAGCCATTTGCCCAAGTGTGATTTTTTCGCGATGATAGCTACGCCCACCCTCCTCGCGAGAGGCCTCTATATTCAGGAAGTATTCGCCTGCAGGAACAGGCTGCCCCCCACTGGATTTACCATCCCATTGAATTCGATATCGCCCGGGTTTTCGTGTAGCCCCGGTAACACCATCAAGCTCAGCACCCGCATTGCGGCCCACTTTTCTCCACCACTGGCGCAGGTCCTTAAGCCAAGTATCTCGCTCGTGCCAAATAGCCAGTGTGGTAATTGCCTTACGTTCCGGGGTTTCCAGCCAAACAGCAACATAGGGTTTATGGTAGGGATTGGCCTGCAGTGCTGGCACCTCTATGGATATCTCCATGGTCGCACTGTGAGCCACCGACACAGCCGTTAGCCCAATAGCGAATAACACTATGGCAATAATTAAAAATTCATTTTTCATCCGACTTTTCATCCGACTCTAGGAACTCCTGCAATATAAATAATGAGGGGCGTCACTGAACCCGCGATCAGGAGCCAGGTTGCAGTCCCTCGTTGTCGTCGATTTTGAAACAAAACAACCAAACCCGTTAACGCAAATAGAATCATGAGCAAGGCCGACAAATCGATCACCCAAGACCAAACAGCGCCGGTATGCCGCCCTTTATGCAGGTCATTGATGACGGCCAGCCAATCACCTTGCCGGTAATCCAGCACTAGCATTTGCGATTCAACAGAAATTACAGCTGTGGCGTAACCAGCAGGTAAGTCGAAGTCGATTATCAACTCACCCATTTCCACATCGGCCTCCACTGACTTCGCCTTGGGCATATGCCCATATCCATGGAGGCCCGCAAGTATTTGCTCTAACGGTTTGCTGCCTTTACCCTGGGCAATACTGTCCAGTTCGGCTTGAGTGAACCCAACACCAAATTCCGTCAATGCTATTTCAATCTGTTCATCTGTATGCTGACCACCAAAAATATCTAGGTGATTCAAAAAGAACCCGCTTAAACAGAAGAACATCAACAACGTAAATAGCGCTGTTGAACTATAAATATGCAGTAACCTGCAATAGTAATAAAAACTTTTACGTGTATTCTTCTTTCGATTGTATGTCATAGCAGAAAAGGGCCAATTACTTGGCCCCCAACATTAAAAAGCGTATGTAATTGTGGCTTTGACGTTTCGGCCAGGCTCATAATCCTGTAAATACAGTTGACCAAAACGTGGGTGAACGGATAAACCTGTTCGCGAAGATTGAGATGCGTAAAATTCGTCAAACACGTTATCAATACCAAATATCAGGTTTATCCCGTCGACCGCAGCAGGTCTCCAGCGCGCAGATATATTGTGGACAGTAAATCCATCTTTTGCGGTATCGAGGGTGGCACTATCCAAGGCTAATCCAGCATCTACATCCGTCACTTGCAACAAATCCCAGTGCAGCACAACATTCGCCGCCGATATACTGTAGTCGAGATTAATTGAAAGCGTATCGCCTTGCTGGCGATCCAAACGCGCACCATCCAAGTCGCTATAAAATTCATTTGACGATAGTTCACTTTCCGCTGACGAGTAGGTAACAAGCGCCGACAAACCACCTAGTTCATAACCCACATAGGCTTCAAAACCTTCGATAGCCATATCACCAATATTGTCTTTCCACGCACGACCACCGACTTCTGCTGGAGGCGGCGCATAGTCATAAATGTAACCGTTAATATCGGTTTGAAATAGTGTAAAGCCTGCAGAGAATCTGTCGGCGCCCAACGCAGCGACGGAATAAGCCAGAGACAATTCGGTATTCAAGCCTGTTTCAGCTTCAATATCGGGGTTAGCCGTATCACTCAAACCCGCCCCCACAAACACTTCACCAATTTCTGGGCCTTTGAACAGCTGAGTACCACTTAGCTTTAGTAATAGGCTATCAATAACTTGGTATTCGCCGGCCAAAGCTGTAGATACCTGGCTGAAGGTTTCGCTCACCACAACAGAATCGATGTCGAAACTGTCGTAACGTACCCCTGGAATGACGGCAAATTTATCGCCCAGAGAAATACGGTCTTGCAGAAACAAACCCAAATTGCTTGCCTGTTCACTGGATGCTTGCTCACCACCACCAATAGCTTCTGACAAGTAGCTTGTTTCGTAGCGTATTTGTTCACCACCCCAAGTCAACAGATGATTGCCCAGTTCAGTTTCGGCCAGAATATTCAAGCCAGAATTTTTTGCCATTCCGGTAACCGTTGCCGCACTTGCGGCGAAAGCTTCGTTATCGGCCCAACCGCTTTCATCACGAGTTAACTCACTTTCGTTGCTAAATAATGAAGCCCGCAGGTTTGTATGCTCGCCCCATTCCAGCAGATAGTTCAGCGTTAAGGTATCGCGCGTAAATTCTGTTGGCCAAAGCAGTGGTATTTCCAGCGAGTTAGTTATAGCCAAGTCTGTTGCAAGGCCCATGTCGGGGCGATAACTGTAATCGCCCTTATCGTTGTAGCTTTCGTACCCCAATTTAAATGTATGCCCAGGCGCAACCTCCCAGCCAACTTTAATCAAAGCATCGTAGAGATCGCCCTCCAAACCCCGCACGGTACCATCCGTGCCATCGATTACGGCGCCATTGGCATCCAATATTTCACTGCCGCCCACATCGTAATTTTTACGCGATACATCGTTGTAATACACCAACACATCCACACTCTCACCCAGCAAGCCATAACCAGTAAGAGAATAGTTTTGAGATGAATTAGTTCCGGCATGCAATTGCGCGCGACCACCAAAATTGCCGTTATTGACTAACAGGTCGCGGGCATTTTTGGTTTCAAAACGCACAGCACCACCCAAACCTCCATTCACAACAGAATTCGACCCTACTTCTACATCAACCGCGCTAAGAATATCGGCATGAATTTGCAGGTTACCCATATGGTGGTACATATAAGTATTTTGGTTGGCACCATCAATCGTTATGCGTAAATCTTTATCGTCCATACTGCGAATGGTAATTCGCTGGTTCAATGAGTGAGCACCGCCCACATCGACGCCTGGAATACTTCGCAAGAGGTCACTGATATGGTCTGCCTGCTTAATAGACAGCGCCTCCATATCCAAATTCAAGGACGACGCTTGAATTCTGGTACCCCAAATTAATGTTTCTTCAATATTGCCTTCCTCATTGCTCTCCTCCGCAATCGCGCCACTTGCAGATAACGCCATGAGCAACGCAGTTGAAACCAGCAAATAACTTCGCTGACACATAAAAACCCCCAAAAATAAATCGATAATCCTGCAATGGCACCCCTTGACGCCAATCTAAACGATTATAGTTCCCATTTAGATTGGCGTGCAAGTAGTATTTCTATTTTGATGCGAAGCGCCACTCATTCACGCTTGCACGTACGCCCACACAAACCCTAAAGCCAAGCCTTTAGGTTCCGCGCGCGGATATCGACAGAGGGAGGGGAAGAATATTGCAGAGTTTGCTGTTAGGGGCACAGCTAGGAGCATATGGCGACAGCGGCGACAAATAACAGCCATCTATGCTGCCCAGCAGTATGGCCATTAGCCGACGCGGGAGTAATACCTCTTGGTATTCAAATGCCTTTTACTTAACATCACAAATACAGTCATTAATACAGGCTAAACCGTTAGCTCTATTCGATTTCCTTCCGGGTCAAGCACAATGCTTTCATAGTACCCATCACCGGTTGTTCTGGGGCCGTCAAGTACGGCATACCCAGCACTACAGAGCCGGCTCGTCAGCCGGTCTACCTCAGCTTCGCAGCCAACAGACACAGCAAAATGAATAAGCCCGGTGTGCTGCTCTACCGGGTTGTGTGCACATTTTGGAATGGAATCCATCTGCATAATTTCCAGTCGTGCACCCGTATCAAAGCTTAAAAAATACGACTGAAATCCTTTTTTGGGGTTATGGTATTTTTGGTTTGCCCTGGCCTGAAAATAAGTTTCATAGAAAGCTTTTACACGCTCAATATCCTTTACCCAAATAGCAATATGCTCAATTTTCATCATTCATTCCGCAACGCACTTTGCATCAATTATACCCCCTGAACGTAAAAGACCCGCTAAATTGCAGGCCTTTAAGTACTCCGCCAACACCCTGTGGGTATCAAACAATACCAATTTTAAAATGCTTTGATTTAACCATAACCATGCACGGCCCTTGTTAGGGCGTAGCGCGCCAATTAAGCGTCCCATCAACAGTTTGCGAGCCTATCTGCACATCCTCAAACTGTAAATCGATTACATTCTCCAGTACTAGCGGTGTCTCCACTTTTTTCACATGAATGTTTTTGAAGGTCACCCCCTGAAGTGGCGCTCCGTCCGGTGCATGCACTTCCAAAAAAGTACCGACCTGCTCAACTTCAAAATTCTCAAAAACAATATCCCTATAGGTTGAGGGAAAATTACCACCCAAATTGCTTGGGTAATTTAGCTGGAACCAGAATAAATTCTTAAACGACTCCACCTTAAAATTACGTACGCGAATGTGCTCTACCAAGCCACCGCGATCCAAATTTGCCTTGAAACGAATAGCCGAGTCGCCTTTGCGTAAAATATTATCTTCGAAGAACACATTTTTAATGCCGCCCGACATTTCACTACCCAAACCAATACCATCTTCTCCACCCATATCATTATTGCGGACCACAATATTTTCGCTGGGTATCCCGACTGTTCTGCCGTCTAAATCACGACCCGATTTAACGACTACCGAATCATCGCCTGTGCGAAACAAGCTGTTTTCAACTAATACATACTGGCTGGACTCGATATCGATACCATCATTATTCGGGAAGTGGCTATCGACCTTAATATTTCGTACAGTAGCGTATTGGGTATAAACCAAATGGTTCACCCAAAAAGGCGCATTAACAATGGTGTAGTCCTCAAGCAGCACTCGCTCGGCACCAAAAAATTGTACAAAGCCCGGTCGCAAATATGTACCTTCGGCAAATACGCGCTTCTCCAGCGGAACACCGGTGAAGCCCATTTTTCGAATTTTTTCAACATCATTATTTTGTAGTTTATGCCATGTTTTAAAAACACTGTCGGCATTACCGTCCAGCGTACCGGTGCCGGTTATCGCAACATCGGTTACATTCGCCGCGTACACAAGCGGAGAATAGTGCATAAGCTCTGTACCCTCCCAGCGAGTTTTCACCACCGGCAGGTAATCGCTAGGCTCACTCGAAAACAGTAACCGAGCGCCCTCGGAGAGGTGTAGATCAATTTTACTGACCAAATGAATTGGCCCCTTTACCAGCCAAACGCCCTCGGGGATAACAATGCGCCCACCGCCTTTTTTACTGGCGGCATCCATTGCCGCTCTAATAGCAGGCAGAGCATCATTTTTTTCTCCAACAACAGCACCAAAGTCGGTAATAGTGAAGTTTTGTTCAGGGATCTGAGGGAGATCAATGGCTTTCACAATTTTTTTAGCCATCGCCCAGTCATCTTTCGCTACAGCGGAAGCGCTAGCAAATAAGCTCAGAATAATCGCGACGACCCATATTTTATTGGCGTGTAACATTGCTACCTCTTTTACTTATGATATTGTCTTGTCGATGCTAATTGGTCAGACCAGATATTGTCAATGCGCCTCTGCTTATAAAAATAAAGCCCTTGTCGTTCTGTTATATCTTGTGCCACAGCCATAATTCACTGTTCTATGTGGTAATACCAATTGTAGGTTTAAGCGAATGAAATACCTGAAAAATTTGCCATTAATACTCGCCATTACTCTGCTGTCCCCGCTGTTCAGCCTAGCCTGCGGTGCCGAATCGGCCAAAATCAAGCGGGCCCTAGGTGACTCGTGGGCAGAGCGTATGGCCCATTCTGACATGAATCGGAACCCCCAGACCTGGCAAATCGACTTTCGTACAACACCCAAATGGGGCTATACCCACAGCCTTATGCTCGGCGCCTTGGCGCGCCTGTACCAACAAACCGGTAACAACGATTACCTGGACTACATCAAAGGCTTTGACGATAAAATGGTAAGCGATGGCGGTGATATATACGGGTACCAACGCGAGCAATTCAATATCGACAAAATTAACCCCCGGTAAAGTGATGTTTTTCCTGCACGAGGAAACCGCCGAGAACAAATATAAAACCGTGATAGAAACCCTTGGAGGTCAATTTGAAGATCACCCCCCCCCACCCGTGAAGGCGGGTTTTGGCATAAAAAACGCTACACCTCGCAAATGTGGCTGGACGGGCTGTATATGGGCGCCCCCTTTTACGCCCAATACCCGGATACCTGCGAACCCACCTCACCACTGTTCGACGATGTACTGTTGCAATTCAGCCTCATAATGAAACACGCCCGCGACCCCAACATAGGCTTGCTCTGCCACGGCTGGGACGAGAGCAGGAAGCAACGCTGGGCCAACAAGACTGCCGCCCAGTCTCCGCACTTCTGGTCGTGAGGCCTTGGTTGGTTCACCATGGCGCTAGTCGATACAATTTAATTTTTCCCGCCCAACCACCCAGGAAGACAACAGCTACAGGCCCATTTAAAGCAGATTATGGATGCGGTCATTCCCTTTCAGGATAAAAAAACAAGGTTGTGGTACCAAGTAATTGATGCCGCTGGACGCGAAGGTAACTACTTGGAAGCAACAGGGAGCACGATGTTCGTGTATGTGCTGGCAAAGGCGGTAAACAAGGGATATTTAGCAAAGCCCTACAGGACCTTTGCCGAAAAAGAGTATCAGGATATTCTCGATCACTTGATTCGCGTCGACACGGACGACCAAGAAGTACATCTCACGCAAAACTGCGCGGTTGCGGGCTTGGGCGGCAAACCTTATCGTGACGGCTCCTTCGACTATTACATTTGCGAACCATTACGTGATATCGACCCCAAGCGTGTGGGCCCTTTTATTTTTGCGAGCCTTGAATTAAATCGATAAACAAGAGAACACAATGAACAACACTTTTTATACGCTATTGGTATTGTCCTGGGTGATACTCTCCGGTTGCGGTGAACAGCATAGCAATCAAATTCCCCTAGCCAACAATACTCCGACGAACAATACCCCGGTAAGCAATACCCTGGTAAACAAAGCAACCAGCACTGAAATCTGGCAGGCTGATTTGGAAAACGGTAACTACCAAAACCCGATTCTCTATGCCGATTATTCGGACCCCGATGTGGTGCGCGTTGGCGACGATTATTTTATGACCGCCTCCAGCTTTAATAGCGCGCCAGGGCTGCCCGTGCTGCACTCTAAAGACATGGTGAACTGGACGCTTATCGGTCACGCACTCAACAAACTGGTGCCAGAAAATAATTTTGCTATTCCGCAACACGGTAACGGCGTATGGGCACCTAACATTCGTTACCACAATAACAAAGTTTGGATTTTCTACCCCGACCCCGACTACGGCATTTATATGCTACAAACCGAAGACCCATTTAAGGGCTGGAGTGAGCCAAAACTGATTTTGCCGGGCAAGGGTATTATCGACCCTACCCCGATGTGGGACGACGACGGACAAAGCTACCTGTTACACGGCTGGGCGAAAAGTCGCTCGGGTATAAATAATATTCTTACGCTACACAAAATGAGCGCCGACGGCACACAGGTAGAGGCCGAAGGTGAAACCATTATTGACGGCCATAAACTTGAAGGCTACCGCACGCTCGAAGGGCCAAAATTTTACAAGCGCAACGGTTATTACTACGTTTTCGCACCCGCTGGAGGCGTACCGGTCGGCTGGCAAGCCGTATTTCGCGCTAAAAACATCTACGGCCCCTATGAACACAAAAGTGTTATGGAGCAGGGTACAAGCCTAACCAACGGCCCCCATCAAGGCGCCTGGGTGACCACGCAAACCGGTGAAGACTGGTTCTTCCACTTTCAGTCCAAACTCGCGCATGGCCGTATTGTGCACCTGCAACCTATGCAGTGGGTAAATGACTGGCCGGTAATCGGCGAGGACAAAAACCGCGACGGTGTTGGTCAGCCCGTTACCCAACATAAAAAACCCAATGTTGGCGCTATCTATCCGATTAAAATTATTCCCACTTCCGACACCTTCGATTCACCCGATTTGGGCAAGCAATGGCAATGGGCTGCCAATTATAAAAACGAGTGGTACTCACTCACTGATCGCCCCGGCTATTTGCGCCTGTTCGCACAAACCGACGTAGACCCTGAAAACAATAATTTATGGATGGCCCCCGCCGTTCTCTTTCAAAAAATTTCCGGGCCGAAATTTATTGCCGAAACCACCATTGAAATACCCGAAAGCTTTAGCAAAGGCAGTACCGGATTAATGATTTTTGGTGAAGACTACGCCTGGGCAGGCATTAAATTCAATGAACAACTACAGGCCTATGAGCTGGGTTACGCCTATTGCCACAACGCACGCACAGGTTGTGGAGAAGGCTTTAGGGTTGAGAAGACATTTACAGAAAAAACACTTTCGCTGCGTGCCAGCTGGTTCGAAGGCGGCGGCGTCGTTTTCAGCTATTTAGACAGCACCGGTCGCTACAAAGGCATAGGTGAGCTATTTCAAGCACGAAGAGGCCGCTGGGTAGGCGCAAAGATTGGCCTATTTGCTCGTACCAGCGAGCAGGACCCCACTGCCCCCAATAAGCTAGACTCAGGCAACTATATTGACTACTCGGGGGTTCGAATTTACAAAGCCGATTAAACCCAATCGGCGCCAAACATCCAAATCATCAAAGTCCGGCGAACAGCCGGGTTTTTTTGCGGCTCAAAAAAGCTATCCACCTGTAATATAGGCTTTATAAGCTACCATTAAGCAGGGCATTGACCTCTATCAACGGTATGAATACCCAACACGAGTAAAGTGACACCTGTCAATTTTTGAATCAAATATTCCACACACTAATAGGAACACGACAATGAAGAACCGTTGGCTGATTGCCGCCTCCGCAGTAGGCGTTCACGCCTCCATTGGCTCTGTTTACGCTTTCAGTGTATTCAAAAAGCCCCTAGGCAACCTAATTGAAACTGCCTCGAACAACGAAATTGCCATGACATTCAGCTTGGCAATCTTCTTCCTGGGCTTGTCGGCCGCCATTATGGGGCACTTTGTTGAAAAGCACGGCCCACGGAAATCCGGCATGCTCGCGGCCAGCTTCTTTGGCGGCGGATTACTGATTGCAGGCCTCGGCGCCAGCATGGAAAACCTCTATGTTATCTGGCTTGGCTACGGTGTACTCGGCGGCATTGGCTTGGGTATTGGCTATATCACCCCGGTATCCACATTAGTTAAATGGTTTCCAGACCGTCGCGGTTTAGCAACAGGTTTGGCGATTATGGGCTTTGGTTTCGGTGCCATGATCGGTGGCCCGGTGTTTAACGCCATTATTGAACACTTTGGTGTTCAGAACGGCGGTATTGCTAACACTTGGTACATTATGGGTGTGGTTTACTTGATTGTGATGTTTGCTTCCGCCTCTTATCTAGAGCGCCCACCCGAAGGTTGGATGCCAGAAGGCATGAAAGCCGCTGTTGCCGCCGGCACAAAGAAAATTACCGCCGACCTTACTCAGCAAACCGCCAACGAAGCCGTTAAAACCGCTCCATTCTGGGGCCTCTGGATAATGATGTTTATCAACATCACCTGCGGTATTGGTGTTATTTACTCCGCATCTCCATTGGCACAGGAATCCATTGGTCTAACAGCTGCTCAAGCCGCTGCGGTTGTAGGGCTTATGTCTTTGTTTAACGGTTTAGGCCGTATCGGTTGGGCGTCACTTTCCGACTACTTAGGCCGCGGCAACACGTACATGGCCTTCTTTATTCTGCAGATAGTTTTATTTTGGGCACTGCCGAATATCACTAGCGTAATTTTGTTCCAGATTGTTCTGTACACCATCCTCACTTGTTACGGCGGTGGCTTTGCGACTTTGCCAGCCTTCATCGGCGACCTGTTTGGTACTAAGCAGTTGGGTGCGATACACGGTTACGTGTTAACCGCTTGGGCAATGGCCGGTCTTGCTGGCCCACAGATCAATGCTTACCTAAGAACCGTAACGGGCTCCTATGAAACAACTCTGTATATCTTTACTGGATGTTTCGTCGTAGCACTGGCTGTATCTCTCATGATGAAGGTCTACATTGCTCGCGCAACCGACAGAATTGAGGCTGAAAAAGACGTAGCGCTGGCCGAAGCGGCAAGCTAAATCCACCTTCGTTAGTTTCTTGCGAAACTCCGCTACACCCTTCGCCTTTGGGGTTAGCGGAGTCGAGCACATCGACCGTTACCACTGCAATCCGCGCTCAAAACCTCCTTACCGTTATTCAGTCCTCGCGCCTAATTCCCCCAGTAAAACTAAGTGCTTTCGCCATTTCTAGCATGTAATTTACGCTGTACATTACGCTAGCCCCTGCTTTCGCACATCATCGCTTCCCTTCCCAAGTCATACGCCAGTAACACCGCTACCATTATTTGTAACCATTATTCCCAAGTTTCGTTCAATAAAATGTCATATATCAACTAACTATAAAAACGCGGACTAAGCTACGCCCGCCTATAGAAGAATTTTGTCTTTAGAAGCTTTTTTTTATATTCCCGGCCGAACTAGATCTACACTTATATTAACGCTTAGACCGATGCCCAGAAAAAGGACTTACCATTATGAGAAACAAAGATGCATTGATTATTGCCAATAGCTTGCTGTGTGAGATTCGCCTACTACTTAATCAAGAAAAATTCGATCAGGCGCAACGCGTAGCCGAAATCGGACGCATACTACCCACGGACGAAGGAAACTACACTCGTGAAGCACTCGTTTACGACAGGCTGTTCGAGTATGTGAATGAGCATCCCGACCGACAGCAACTCCTGCATTTTCATGAGCTTGTTAATATTCAAACGGATCTGGCCAAGAGCGCCTGACACCATATTTCCCCCACTAACTTGAACTAACCTGATTAATTCAGTAAAAACAAGTAAGCGGCGCCTACCGCTCTTCAGGGTGCCGTTTTTTTTGTGCTCACAAGTCAGGAGATATCTAATCGAACCTAAGGGCACCTCTAAATCATCTATCAGCATTGCGTCGACCACAATTTCTTAGCTAAAAAAAGGCCCCCGCGAGATGGGCTATGAAAACGTGCGAGGAGGTCACTCAGAAAAAACGTATACCTTAGCTATAAATTTGCCTGAAAACCTAAAGTCACTCGACGCTCGTAAAAATAGGTGCCATCTACATTTTTTTCCCACTGATGATAGGTTTCAATGTACTCTTCAGTCAGGTTGGTTGCCTGCAAAGACACTTTATACCTTTCACTGAATTCGAAGGAAAATGAGGCATCAAGATAGTTCGTTGGCGCCGTCCAGTACGCGAAACGGTAATCTCCCTCGTACTTAACACCATTGAACATTTTGCCGCGGTAATTGTGCGCTATACGCGCCTGTATGCCCCCGGCCTCATACCACAGAGATACGTTAGTTTGATGCTCGGAATTACCTGTACCGGGTAGCGCCTCACCATAAAAATCGAGGTCGCTGCTAGTACTGGGAGAATAGGCATAATTGGTATCCACACCAAAATCACCCCAGAAGCCCTCGGCAAAATCAAATGACTGCCGATAATTAAGCTCTACGCCCCAAGTGTGAGAAGCCTCTTGGCGGGTAGTGGTGGTTTGAATAGGCACATAATCCAGAAAAGATTCGCTATCCAGATCAAACCCACATACTTCACCATCGCTGTCGGTAATCTCATCACGGTTGACTAAGCTGGTTTCGAAACCGGTATTTTGCTGAATCCAAAACGCGCCTGCGCTAAACATGCTGGAGTCGCTGAAATACCACTCGGAGGAAATCTCTGCATTGGTATTACGGTTCGGCTCCAACAACGGGTTACCCTGCTGGCCGCCACCCGTAGCACAAAATATACGTGCCCCGAGGCATCGCGTAAATCGCAATTGGCCGTCCGGTTTACGCTAAGGCCACCACCCAGCATATCGGTATTGTGAGTGGAGACTGTTTTGGTAATAGAGGTACGCAGAATCTGGTTGTCTGACAAATCCAGCGCAAGGTTAATCGCTGGCAGGAAATCGCTGTACTTGTTAACTGTACTCACTTCCGCACCCACTGGCTGCACAATGCCGGGGCCAATGAGAAATTCCTGGCCATTGAACACAGCGGACTGCCCCTGAAGCGCCTCGCTTTGAACAATATCAAACTCAGTTTCGATATACCGAAAGCCAATATTTCCCCGGTAACTCATACCCCCTAGCTCGCCATCAACATTGGGCGCTGTAAACGTTAAGGGTGTTGCTGTCCAATCGGAGGCCTCAACCGATGCTCCTCGGGTTTGCTCCCAAATGGCCGTTTGCCCATCGACGGTGCCAACAAGACGGCCATTCAGCGACACCTCACTACCCGGAACAAGCTCACCGCCATCTCCGGCGATAACCTCCAGCGGCCTTGTTTCTAACGTGTATTCAACTTGGTCCGTATTCAATTTTGCCTCTTCTGCGCAGGCTGTAGTCACCCCGGCTAGGGCGGCGGAAAATAATAGTCAGCGAACCAGATTTATCATTTTTATATTTTGCATTCATCACCTCCTAGTCAGGCTTCAACTGGGGTTTTTGTGTTTATAACGGCTATACCCGCAAATATCTTCAGGTGTCCAATTAAGAATTTGAACCTACTCACGGCACGGAATGTAACGTGTTACATTCCGACATCAAAACAACCCCTGCTTGGCACAAGAATAATTATGGGGGTTTTGATGAAATTCATAAGACTTTCGGTACTACTTCAGTAATCGTCATATCTATTTTTGTAACCGATTACATTCATTACCGTAAGGCTATCCGATCCCTTTACAAATGGCAACCCGGCTCATCGCATGAATTCACAGGTAAAAAACAACACTTTTACCGCCATTTTTACGGTTATTTCCAGAGTAGTCCGAGCCCGGCATTCACCCCCCCTAAAACGGATGATTGCTATTCTACTGCTATATTGCTTATTATTTGCCAGCTTTTAGTCAACAGGACAATAAGATAATGACCAACCTATTTTCGCGCTTGCCCTTGGCACTCATGCTCGTGCTACTTTGCTCATGTTCGGAGGTGGAGCCTCAGGCGCCTGCCTCGGCCATACTGCCCTACCAAAACACCGCGCTAGAGGTAACCGAGCGAGTAGATGATTTGGTGACCCGAATGTCGCTCTCGGAAAAAATTAGTCAACTCTACAACGATGCTCCAGCAATAGAACGATTAGGCGTACCGGCCTACGATTGGTGGAACGAAGCACTTCACGGTGTGGCCAGAGCCGGTAAGGCAACGGTTTTCCCGCAGGCGATTGGTCTAGCGGCCACCTTCGACGAACAGCTATTAAACGACGTTGCTACGGTGATATCCGATGAAGCGCGAGCCAAGCACCATTACTTCGTAGAGAATAACCAGCGAGTGCGCTATACAGGCCTCACATTTTGGTCGCCCAACGTGAATATTTTTCGCGATCCACGCTGGGGACGTGGCCAGGAAACCTACGGCGAAGACCCTTACCTAACCGGTCGCCTCGCCATCCAATTCATTAAAGGTTTGCAGGGCGAACACCCTCAGTATTTAAAATCGGCGGCCATGGCTAAGCACTACGCGGTACACAGTGGCCCGGAAAAATCGCGTCATTCCGACGACTACCAACCAACGCCAAAAGACCTGTACGAAACCTACCTACCAGCATTTGAAGCGGCTGTTAAAGAAGCCAAAGTAGAATCGATTATGTGTGCATACAACCGGGTAAATGGACAGCCCGCCTGCGGCAGCGACCCGTTACTCAAAGACATACTGCGCGGCGACTGGGGTTTTAGTGGCCATGTAGTCTCAGATTGCGGGGCACTGGCCGACTTTTATGGGCGCGAAGATCACGCCGTTATTCATTCACCCGCCGGTGCGGCCGCCTGGGCGCTAAAAAGCGGAACCGACCTGAATTGCGGGACTCAGCGCTATAGCACTTACCATAATTTGGATTTTGCCCTGCAGCGAGAAATGGTTGCCATGGCCGACATTGATAACGCGGTAAAGCGATTGTTTACCACTCGCTTTAAACTCGGCATGTTCGACCCAGCAGAACAAGTGCCTTGGTCGAATACACCCATTAGCAGCGTTGGCGCTGCCAGCCACTTACAACTTACGCAAAAAGCCGCTGAGCGATCATTGGTGCTGCTTAAAAACGACGGCGTACTGCCACTGCAAAAAGGTACCCGCGTTGCTGTCATTGGCCCTAACGCCACTAACCCTTCTATCCTTGTCGGAAACTATCACGGAGATCCCATTCACCCTGTTTCACCCCTCGAAGGCATTCGCCAGTTCGCAGGCGCCAACAACGTTAGTTATGCCCCAGGCTCGCCTTTAATCGCCGATCAATATGGCCATTACAGCGTAGTAGATGAAAAACAACTGTTTCATCTAAACGAAAAAAACCAAATTACCCCCGGATTAAAAGCCGATTACTACAAGGCTGACCGCAAACAGGCTCGTGACGATTTTCGTGAACCATTCGACCAGCTCGCAGCACGGGTGGGCGAACCCGCATTCAGTCGCATAGATCCAACCATCGATTTTTTCTGGCAGCGATCACCGGTAGATAATCAGGTGCGTGGCGAATTTGGCGTTAACTGGCAAGGTCTACTGATGCCAAGCAAATCAGGTCAATACTTATTTAAAAACGATAAAGGTATCAATATTCTTATTAACGGCGAACATGTTGATGGCCCTATCAACCTCAACGCTGATGAACAATACACGCTACAGGTTTACCGCACGTTCTTACGAACAGAATGGGGAAACCCTATAGAGCCATCAATTCAATTACGCTGGGTAAATACATCGGAAAACTTTTTAGCCAATGCGGTGACAGCCGCACGCAAGGCCGACGTCATTATTTTCACCGGCGGTATTTCCGCTGAGCTAGAAGGTGAAGAAATGCCCGTTGTGCTCAATGGCTTTGACGGCGGCGACCGTACCCATCTGCAACTCCCTGCCGAACAACGCAATCTACTGCAAGTACTACGCGCACTCGACAAACCCATCGTAATGGTCAATTTTAGCGGCAGTGCCATGGCATTAAACTGGGAAGATCAACACCTGAATGCCATCGTTCAAGCGTTCTACCCAGGAGAAGCAACAGGCAGCGCACTTGCGAACTTACTCTGGGGAGAATTTAACCCCTCTGGCCGGCTACCCGTTACCTTCTATAAAAACGTAAACGATTTACCCGATTTTAAAGACTACAGCTTCAATAACCGAACCTATCGCTACTTTAAAGGTGATGTGCTCTACCCATTCGGCCACGGGTTGAGCTACACCCAATTCGAATATCGCAACCTTCAATTACCGAGTACGCACTCTTCGAGCAAAGCTTTAACGTTAAGCGTTGAGTTACACAATACGGGTAAAAAGGCAGGAGCAGACGTTATACAGCTTTACTTGAGTATGCCCGACGCACCGGTCAACACACCCATTCGATCACTCACCCGCTTTAAACGTGTGGAACTCGACGCAGGGGGCCAAACCTCACAAGTCTTTACCGTCAGCCCCAAACAGCTTCGTTACATTGACAACGAGGGTATTTCACAACCCTACAAAGGAAAACTGCACATCAGCATTGGTTCCGGTCAACCCGGAACTGTTGCAGCCACACAAATTGCCCAAGCCAAGATTGAAGTGAACTAAAAATGAAGACAGCAACCCGAACACGCTTACAGCTATTAATTTTTGTCGCAGCCTGCTGCGTTAGCCACTTTGCTTGTGCGCAATTCTATTTTGAGAACAACGATGGTTATCGACTTTGGCAAAAATACGACACCATAGAAGACAAGGTCACACGCCAACAAATGCGCGAAAAGCTCAAAACGCTGAATATTAGCGGCAATTCCGCCACAACAAAGATTATTCGCGAAGAATTAAAGTACGCACTAACGGGTTTACTCGGGCACCCGCCTCGCTTAAGTCAAAAGCTTGAAGACCAACAGCTCATTATCGGTACTCCTGAAACACTACCGAAAAAGGTCTACAGTCAGCTCAACCCTCTAGAGAAGCTTGGAGAAGAAGGCTATAGAATTCGCAGCCTGACCGTACAGGGCAAAAACTTAACGGTCATTATTGGAAATAGCGATACCGCCATACTTTACGGCACTTACCACCTGCTACGGCTGATCCAAACGCATACGAATATTTCAGCGCTGAATATTACCGAAATCCCCAAAATAGATATTCGTGTACTCAACCACTGGGACAACCTCGATCGCCATGTAGAGCGCGGCTACGCGGGCGAATCGATTTGGGATTGGCACAAATTACCCGATTATAAATACCAGCGCTACTACGACTATGCACGGGCCAACGCATCTATTGGTATCAACGGCACAGTACTAAACAATGTAAACGCCAACCCCGATATTTTGCGCCCAGAATATTTGCAGAAGGTGGCTGCTCTGGCAGAAGTATTCCGCCCTTACGGTATTAAAGTGTACCTCTCGATAAACTTTAGTTCGCCACACATTATTGGCGGGCTAAAAACCTCAGACCCCCTTAATTCAGAAGTCGCGCAATGGTGGAAATCTAAAGCGGATGAAATTTATCAGCTGATTCCCGACTTCGGCGGCTTTCTGGTAAAAGCCAATTCCGAAGGACAACCCGGCCCCGGGGACTTCGGCCGAACCCATGCGGAGGGAGCCAACATGCTTGCTGACGTGCTAGAACCTCATGGTGGCATAGTCATGTGGCGAGCCTTTGTTTACGCCAACGAAAAAAATGAAGAACGCAGCAAACAGGCTTATTCGGAATTCAAACCGCTGGATGGCCAGTTCCGCAAAAATGTTTTGGTCCAATCTAAAAACGGTCCCATCGACTTTCAACCACGAGAGCCCATTAGCCCTTTGTTTGGTGCAACACCCCAAACACCCATCATGATGGAATTTCAAATCACCCTGGAATATCTGGGCCTTAGTACTCACCTTGTGTATTTAGGTCCGCTGTACGAGGAAGTATTAAACACCGACACTGGCGCCAAGGGTAAAGGTTCCACCGTTGGTAAAATTATCGACGGCTCGCTATTTAACAACACCATTTCAGGTATGGCAGGTGTCGCCAATATTGGCAGTGACCGAAACTGGACCGGCCATATTATGTTGCAGTCCAACTGGTATGTGTTTGGCCGTTTGGCATGGAATCATGAGCAAACAGCTAAAGATATCGCCAACGACTGGATTCGCATGACATTAACCAACGACCACGAAACCGTAAACACCATTTCAAATATGATGATGGCTTCACGAGAAACCACCGTGAACTACATGACCCCTCTCGGGCTCCACCATATTATGGGTACCGGACACCACTACGGACCTGGCCCTTGGGTAAACAACCTGGGCCGCGACGACTGGAACCCCGTTTATTATCATCGTGCCGACAGCCAAGGCATAGGCTTTAACCGGTCGGCCACTGGCGTAAATGCTATTGAGCAATACCACCCTGAGCTACGTCAACTTTACGCAAAGCCAGAAACAACGCCAGACGAATTTTTATTGTGGTTCCATCATCTACCTTGGGAATACAAAATGAAATCGGGGAAAAGCCTTTGGGATGAATTAACACATCACTATTACCAAGGTGCAGAAAATGTAAAACAGATGCACAAAGAATGGCTGAAGCTCGAAAGCAAAATAGACCCTCACCCGTTTAACCAAGTGAAAATGGCCCTTGAGATTCAAGAGCAAGAAGCCATCTGGTGGCGCAATGCCTGCGTGCTATATTTCCAGCAATTTTCTCGATTACCTATTCCTAGTGGCCTAGAAAAACCACAAGGTACTCTGGCGGAGTACAAAGCCGCACAATTCCCCTATGCACCAGGGCAGGGTGGGTAACCACAAAAAAGGCGAGCAACACGCTCGCCTTTTTCGGTGAAACCCGCTGTTTTTTTAAACCTCAGCAGGGTCAATCACGCGCACGTTACGCCAACCGTCGGCGTGTGCTGTATTGATGAGCACAGGGGTATCCTTTGCCAGCTTGCCGATAACATTTTTCTTGGCACCCTTGGTACTCACGGGCGACTCACGAAGATTGAAGCTTTTATCTAGCGTAACTATTTCGCCCGACTCTCCTTTTTCCAAAAATATCCAGCCACCCTTGCCAGCAACATATAGCGTTATAACCGCGTGCTTTTCCACAGCTTCAGAAGCGCTTGGCAGCATTTTAAAAACGGAGCCAACCTCAACGTCAGCTCTCACTTCGCGCACAACGTTCAATCTGAAGCCTTTACCAACTAGGTCGGCCATGGCCTGTTGGTAGGGTTTTTTGAGTACATCGGGGATACCAACCTTATCCGCAACCACGCGCACGGTCGCCGTGCTAAAACGCTTTGTAGTGGAGCCAGAGACGGGGGTAATGCTCAGTACCGTGCCAGCTTCGCCGTCTGCATGTTCAACATACACCAACCCAACAGACACCTGCTTTTCTTTCAACTGGTGGCGCACCAAATCCAGAGGTTGCCCCACAAGCTGTTCTGGCATTTGCACCCACGACCAGTAGTTTTGGTAGCCGTAATAACCGCCACCAATAATTGCAGCTACAAACGCAATAGCAACCACAGGTTTTAGTGCGGAAAAAAACTTTTCAACGTTAAACGGTTTTCGACGTTTACCTGCTGCACGCGCAACATTTTTGTCTTCAAGAATAGCGGCGGCTAAATTTGCCATACCCTTTTCAAAATTTTCAAAAAATTCAATACGCTGTAAACTGGCAATGCGCATAGGCACTTCGCACAGCTCCAGCATCACCGGAATAATGTGTTTACCCTTATCCAGTGCATAACTCCACTCGTCACCAACATTGGGCGATTCTACTGAAGCGGGTGAAAGCACGACCAAAATAATACGGCTTTCCTGTATACCCTGTTCGATTTGAATGTCCCAACGCGAACCAGTGCCTATATCGTCCTGATCTATCCAGACATCAATACCCCGCCGCTCCAACGATTTCCTTATTTTAAATACCGTTTCTTCATCCCTACGGGAATAACTGAGAAATACCTGCGCCATTGTGTACCTCCATCGATGTATCCATACGTGTGGGAACAGCATAAATCTCATGAATGACAAATGTCTAGTTAATATGCTAATGGTTTTCACGCTTAGTAAAGCCAGAATTAAAACCACGTACCACCCGTGACGCTCGCATCAACACAAGGAATAGGTGACAAACAATAGGAGGTAGGCTCACAGGAAGAGGGGCTTTTAGATGTACCCCTCGAAACAATCAATACCGCTGCCACAATTAAATTGACTATCGGCTCAACGATTCTCGTAAACTGGTTACTGGTTACTGAAAGCTCGTGCAGCGATTGCAATGTGCGTCAATTTAGCGTTTCGGCTTTCGAAAGGATTATGCTGCCCAACCCCTCTTTAGATAGTAATGCATTTAAACGTATACCCGATCGTTCTATTAACTCAACATCAAGCCTGTATATTTCGCATATGACAAATTTCTCTACATGGCTCGTTTACACTACTATGGAGGTTATTGTTTGCTCACCACGTAAACTCAATCACCTAAAATAAACCCGATACAAATTATTTCATACGCTTTTTCCGGTTCACTCAAGGTTCCAACCAATGAAAAAAGTGGCGCTATTGCCTATCAGTTTAATCGGGCTACACTCCTGCTCAACCAACCAATACCAGCAGCCACAGGGTGGAGATTTGGCCAAGCTTGCCTTTAAGCAATACTCCGTAGAGGCACCGACGCTATTGCTGGTGAGCCAATGCCAACGTTAAACATTGGAACCCTCCAATGCGAAGCAAGCTGTTGTGGCAAAAGAAATGAATGTAGACGCCGAACACATACTCGGCATTGGCATTAGTTATAGTTGGCATGGAAAAAAATGATGCCCCCAGGCCCTGCACCCGATTTATTTGCAAGCTCAACACAAAGGGTAAATACGTTAAAAGAAATTGAGCACTGTGATGCCGAATTTTACTTCACGCCACAAACAGACAAAAATTATAAAGTGCTTTACGCCGTTTTGGGTAACAGCTGTATTATTAAGGTAATGCGCGTGGTACGTGAACCAGGCGCACTGAAAGAAAAACTTTACAAGGTAGAACCCGAGATACCACCACAATGTCATTCATTCAAACTAAAGGGCACATCTAATAATTGATTTTAGCCTCTGCGTCGTCTGGCAAACTTTAGTGTAAGACGGACGGCATAGAGGAAGGCTGACCATCTTTTCAAGCAGGCCAACGCCACAATAAGGCATACTAAGCCACGCCCTTCCTAGCGTTTGATACACGCACACGTACCTATAGCGTACAACCCAATAAATTTAGACACTTATCATTGTGGTTTGGTATGTCCGAGGGCAGCAATAGCGTGATAGCATTTTTTCTTTTTGTAATCGCGGTCGAACAGTAGCGGGTAATTGGTTCTACCAATAACGGGGAAATCATTTTTCCAGCTCTCGCCGTCACCAACGCCCCAAAAAGTTACGCGATCAATTTTATCTCGGTGCTTCAAGAACAGCTTAAAAAATTGCACATAACGCTCTACCATAAGCTGCTCCACGTCCATGGGCAGGCCGTTGGGGTAAGGGTTCAACTCTTTAGAATATTCAAACCGTGTCGAAATTTCTGCACCAACATGTTCCCAAGCCACCGGCAATACATCCATATCCAGCTCGGTAATATGGATACGCATACCCTCTGCGGCAAAGGCCTCAATACTTTGTTCGAATTGGTCAATATTGGGAAACGATAAACCAACATGGCTTTGCAATCCAACACCATGAATCGGCACGCCTCGCTTCTTCGCGCGACGAATATAGCTCAGTAATTGCTCACGTTTATGAGGCTGATCCATATTGTAGTCGTTATAAATTAAATGGGCCTTAGGGTCAGCATCATGGGCACAATTAAACGCCCTATCGATATACCCCTCACCCAAAATATTGTACCAATGGCTTTTCCGCCACGCTTTGCCGCCATCAATAGCTTCGTTAACCACATCCCAGGCATGAATGCGCCCTTTATAGCGGTCGACATAGGTTTGAATATGAGCCTCCATCAACCCCGCTAAATCCTTACGCGAACGGAGGTCGCCATTAGGCTTGCTGAAAACCCACTCGGGTGTTTGTGCATGCCACACCAACACGTGCCCCACGCGATAGGCATTTAGCTTTTCACCTAGCGCAACAAATCGGTCCACATTCTCCCAGCGCCATACGCCCTCTTGGGGCCGCACCGCCTCCCACTTCATGCTGTTTTCCATGGTAAGCGCATTAAACTCACGGCCAATACGTGACATATAGCGGGGTTCAGCTTCGCGAATTTTACGGCCACTCAAGGCTGTACCAATATAAAAGTCATCTTTAAATTGGTCTTTCAGCCCAAACTCCGACGCAGCTTTTCCCCAAGCAATAGCTTTTAGTGATGCAAAGGAAGTCGTTGCAGCGGCAGCATGAATTAGAAATTGTCTGCGGGTAAGCGTCATATGTACGATAGCGAATAAATAGTTAGAGCTGAGGGTTTGAGCTTAAAAGGGCCCGGAGCATAGACACACCGGGCCATTTTGATCGCACAGGGCTGGGTTACTCACCCGCCTCTTCTGCAGGCGCGGCCGCGTCGATCAGCGGCTTAAGCTCACCGCTTTCGCTCATCTCGGTAATAATGTCGCAACCACCAACCAACTCACCG